>CALAOW010000023.1 GCA_937889395.1 uncultured Pseudomonadota bacterium
TGCAGGGGCCGCAGCCCCTGCCGCCCACCGCGCAGGTGATTCTTCCTTCATGCCGGTCGCGCAGGGCGGATGGTAACTTAACTCTTGTTAGGTCTTGTGTTGCCCTGATAGGCTCTGAACCTCCGATGGAAACCGATCGCCAATCTCGTCAACCGCAAGCTGCGTGGCCCTTCGATCTTCGGGTCTTCGCCGCGATGGCCGGGCTATGGGCGCTATGTCTGGCGGTCAGGGCGTTCGTTCACATCGGTGATTTCGACGTCGTCGATCCGATCGAGACTATTTTCGCCGGCATGCGATTCAGCGGCGACGACGCGCGCTTGATGCTGATCGTCGAAGCGGGAATATTCGGGGCGATGGCGATCGGAGTCTTTGCCCGGCGCCGATGGGGTCTGTTGCTCGCGCTTTGCTACATGGTCCAGGTCGTGATGAGCCATCTCGCGTTCGTGATCGCGTATCTGCTGATTCGCTCGGAATGGATGAACGTGCGCGTGGTCGCGTCGCAGGGGCCGATGATGGTGCTGATCACGCTGTACCTTTGGATTCGCGCGTGCGATTTGATTTTCGATTCGCTTCCGCAGCCCGCGCAAGCGCGCGCGCCGCAATCGTCAGACACGAATCATCGTGCGGCGGTTCGCGCGGATTCCGGCGCCGGCGATGTCGCCGCTATGGCAGAATGAGCATCTGAATGCTGGCGACGGTAGGAGTCGGTCTATCCCGCCTCTACGAGATCACTGGAAGGCGGCTTTTTAGCCCCAGACCGCAATTCGCTGCAACTCCACGCGCATATCTTGATGCGTGTCATGTCTCTGACCGAACATTTCCACGACAACATTCGTAGGAAGGACACCTTCCGGCACGTCTCCGTGAATATCAGGCAAGTCCCATGGCTTATCATCGACATCCGTCATCGACTGAGATGGGCTCGCGATGAGGAAAACTTTAACCCGAGCGACGACCACGGTCCCATTGTCTTCAAATTCTCCGAGGAAGCAGCTCAGATTGTCCCCACCGTAAATCTTCCCGTCCTTCAGGAACATGACGCCGTAGCCGGGTTTCTCGTCCGCGTCCAATCCTTCGTATCGCGCGATGTAGAACCCATCGAATCGTGTCGGCATTTTAGTCTCCTCAATTTTCCACAGACTCTCAGTTGCGGATATCGAACTGGAAAGCGGCATTTCGCCCTGCCATTTGCTGATGTCAAAACACTTTTTGAACTTCGCCTTCAGAACGGGAAGCTGCTCCATCAGCCATCCAGGTTCCGCGCTTTTGATTTCGGCTATTTTCTTGGGGTCATAGTCGGCGGCACGAATGTACCATAACTGGCACGCGAAGATGATGAGTCAACGAAGCCCAACGGAGAGCGGGATTTGGTGGCGACGGTAGGAGTCGAACCTACGACACTGCGGATATGAGCCGCATGCTCTAGCCAACTGAGCTACGTCGCCACCGGGAATCGTCAAATCTACCCTGAGCGCGCAAGCCGCGAAAGACCGCGCCCAATTCGGGTGGTGTCCTAATTTGAATTTGCTTCTAGATGAGCGATTACTTGGCGCGTGATCTCCTCAACACTGCGAGCGTGCGCCCGTTGAACATCTTTCGCCCAAGCGCGACCTGAATGCAGGGTGTCCCAAGCTGATTTTGCCTGTCCACGTCGCGTTCCGCCTTGATCGTGATGACCGAAGCCATCAACGCAGATATTCCAGACCGGTTTGAATCTCTCGATGAGAAGCGCCTCGCCAAGCGGAATCCAGATGTCATCAACCAGCAAATACCGACAACCAAAATCAGATAGATTCAAGTTTGGTGCGGCTTTAATCGAAGCAGCGTGCTCGCGCAACCGCCGGAACAGTACATCACCAGGATCAGCGCCTAGCCCATATCCGCCTTTTCTTGATCCGGGCGGCACGGCTTTCCCGACATAGGTCGGTATCGCCACTCTGTCTTTCGTCTTCACTGTCTCGGCAATTATTTGGTAGGCAGAGAAATCGCCGGCGTAATAGATCGCGTAGATACCAGCGCCTTGAAAGCGCGCCGGCGGCAGCGGAACAATCGGACGCTTGAGCAGATGATCGCTGACACTCTCCGCTAGATTCGTTTTGTCGAGCGGATTGAAAACATCATCTCCCAGCGGTTTCAGAACTTCTAACGCTCGCAGTCTTCTCCGTTGCGGCATACGATCCAGAAGCAGTGTCGCTTTCGCGCGTGATGCGCGGTTTCCCATTTATTTGAAACCATTGGGCCAGTACGCACCTTGATGATCAAGTCGCAGACGGTGAATCCTGCCTCCTCAGCCATGCGCATAAAATCGCAATGTGGCCATTTGGAGCGGTGATTATTTACCATGTCGGTAATCTTGGCGAGAAGCAATCCTTCCGGTTTCAGAACCCGCTTCGCCTGCTTGAGAAACGGCGGATACAGATAGCTCAGATTCCAGTCGTGCGCCTTGCCACATTCCACGGTCGCACCAAAATCCACGTCGAACCGCTTTTTGCTCTTGTCTCTGCCCTGCGGACCAACATGCGGCGGATCGTAGACTACAGCGCCATAGCGCGCCGATGGCACGCCAGTCATCTTGCGATTGTCCCCGACGATCATCGGCTTGTACTGCGGATCGATGTCCATCGAAGTGATCCGGCGCCGCGAGCCTTTCCAGAAGCGGCCAGCGTTGTACGTCGCGTCTAAAATCGGCTCCGGCTTGATGGTCGCGTAGAATCGGAACATCTCCTCAAGCAGCTCGCCGTCGCTACCTTCCCACACGCTACTGAGCGGTTCGTAGGTAGAAGTCCCGTTTGATGAAATGGCTTGTGTGACTGCGCTGCCCATCACGCAACCTCCTCCGCTTTCAGCGCCGTAGCTTCGATCAGTTCGCCGATAGACCATAGCCGATCCGTCACGCCAGTGGCCATCGCGGACGCCATCTTCAAATCAAATTCGGACACTACCAAAGACCGCGCGCAATTCGTTCAGCGCAGCGCAATGCTGCGGCTCTTGACCGCCTTATGCCCGCGCTGGACCTGGTAGAGCACGCCCTCGGTGAACTCGACGCAGGTCAGCTTGCCGCCGTACACCAGGCCGGTGTCGATGCCGAGCTTGTACGGCAGGTCGATCATCACGCCTTTCATCGGAGTATGGCCGAACACGACGGTCGCGTCGATTTTGTGCGGATTGAAAATGAACTCCTGCCGAATCCACAGCATGTCCTCGGTCTGCTGCTCCTCGAGCTGGCGGCTTGGCTCGATGCCGGCGTGGACGAACAAATAGGGCGGCCGCAGGTAGCTGGTGGACAGCCGGGTCATGAAGCCGAGGTGCGCGTCGGGCAGCCGCGCGAAGGCGTCCTCGAGGTCTTCCTCGTGCACGCCGTAGCTGTCGAGCGTCGCGATGCCGCCGTTGAACAGGAACGACTCGCCGTAATTTCCCGGCATGCCGAGAAACGACAGCATCATGTCCTCGTGATTGCCCTTCAGGAACACGCATTCCGCATCGCCCCGTTCCAGCTCCAGCGCGAGCTCGATAACCTCGCGCGCCGACGGGCCGCGATCGACGTAGTCGCCGACGAATACCACCGTGTCGCCTGCGGCCGGCGCGATCGACTTGAGAATCGCGCTCAGTTCATCGGGGCATCCGTGGATATCGCCGATCGCGAACAGGCGTCCTTCGGTTTTCGATTTTTGATTGGTCGCCATCGCAAGGTTGGCGTCAGTCGGCGCGTTTGGAACTGCCGTCGTGGCTGAGGAGCAAATCGATCAACGACTTGCGGTCTTCAATGATGCGGCGCGCGGCGCTGTAAGGATTCAGTTTGCCCGCCGCAATCTCGTCGAGCACGCTCCGTGCGCCACCGTCGGCGACGGCGCGGGCGGCGCGCTCCTCCAGTTCCGCCGACAGAACCTCCACGAACTCGCGGGTGCGGCGCTCGGACTCGCGCGCCGAATCGATATGTGCGCGGATGTATTCGCCGTGCTTCGCAATCGCGCTGACCACCGCGTCGATACCATGATCGATCGCGGCCTGCGTGAGCAGCACCGGCGGCCGCCATCCGTCGCCGGAGCGCAGGTGTCCGCTAAGTTCCAGCTCGGCCTTGATCCGGTCGGCGCCTTCGCGGTCGGCCTTGTTGACGACGAACACGTCGGCGATTTCGTTGAGCCCGGCCTTCATCACCTGCACGGCGTCGCCCGCCTCGGGCACGGTAACGACAACGGTGGTGTCGGCCAAATCCATTATCGAAAGTTCGGTCTGTCCCACGCCGACGGTCTCGATAATGATCACGTCGCTGCCGTAAGCGTCGAGCAGTTTGACGATTTCGCGCGCCGCGCGGCTGAGTCCGCCGTGGCTTCCGCGCGATGCGAGGCTGCGGATATACACGCCGGCGTCCTTGTAATGGTCGGTCATGCGGACGCGATCGCCAAGTACGGCGCCGCCCGAAAACGGGCTCGACGGATCGATGGCGAGGATGGCAATTTTTTTGCCGAGCGCCCGATACTTCGCGATCAGATGGTTGACGAGCGTCGATTTTCCAGCGCCCGGCGGCCCGGTTATCCCGACCACCTGTGCGCGGCCGGTTCTTGCGTAGATTCGCTCGAGGATCGCGCTCGACTCGGGAGCGCGATTCTCGACCATCGTGATCAGCTGAGCCAGCGCGCGCATCTCGCCCGCCTCGAAACGCTTGAGCAGCGCGTCCAGCCGCGCGTCTGTGGTCCGGACAGTCGCGGCGGAATCGGAAGAATTGGATCGGGATTCAGCAGGCATACGAGCTTGTCCAGTCATGATAGCGGCTTGCGATCGGGCGGCGCAACAAAACCTCTGTGGGTGAATAGATCGCGCGGGGCGGCATTGTTTTCCCAGCGTCCGCGCCTTAGTCTCGATTTACGGAATGAAGCTTCCTGATATCTACACTGACTGGAAAATCGTGAGCGGCCTCGCGCTGATCATGCTGGGCGCTGCCAACTGGGCCGTCGGGCTGGAACGGACTCAGACTTACAGCCGGATGATGATCGCGCGCGCGCAACCGGCCGCCGGAACGGACTATCGGAGTTTCGACGAACTCGATGAGGGCGCGGGTGGCGCTGCGGTCCTCGAACCGCTCACTGCCGAGCAGCGGCAGGCGTCGTACGCGACGGCGAGGATGGATTTTTATCACGCCGCATTTCTGGCCGGCCGCGCGATGGTGCTGCTTGGAGTGCTGTTCACTTTGCTGGGCTTTATCAGCGTGATTCAGAATGATTCCCGCCGCGCGTTTCGCCGCCCCGAGGGGGACGCGCCGATGCCGCGCGGGTTGCCGGGCGCTCCACGGGCTCCGCAATAGAATTTCTACAATGGTAACGGAGCTATCCGGGCGCGCGTGCGCGAAGATCAATTTGTTCCTGCGCGTGACCGGGCGCCGCGGCGACGGTTATCACGAACTCGATTCGGTGTTTCTGCCGGTCTCGCTCGCTGACGAAATCCGCCTCGAAATCCGTGCTGCGGACGCTCCCTCGGTCACCGTCAACTGCAACTTGCCGGAACTCGCCAGGAGTCAGAACAATCTGGCGGCACGCGCCGCGCGCTCATTCATGAGCGAATTCGATTTGGTCGCCGAAGTGCTGATCGATCTGGAAAAACACATCCCGGTTGGCGCCGGACTCGGCGGCGGATCGAGCGACGCCGCCATGATATTGCGCATGATGGCGGCGGCGGCGCAGCTTACCGACGAAGCTGCGGTGAGCAGGCTGCATCGAATCGCGCTTTCGCTCGGCGCCGACGTGCCATTTTTCCTGGATCCGCGACCGTCGCGGGTAACCGGAATCGGCGAGCGAATCGCGCCAATCGCGGGAGTTCCGCGCTTGCCCATAGTTATCGCCGTGCCGCCGTTCGAGGTTTCGACCGCCGCAATCTTTCGCGCGCTCGAGCCCGCGGGATGGAGCGGTGCGGAGCCCGACGCGCACATCGCGTCGATTGCGCGCGGCGATATCTCGGCAGAGCTCGCGGTAAACGACTTGGCCGCGGTCGCGATCGCGCAATTCCCCGAGATTCGCCGCCTTAAAGGATTACTTGAAGATTTGGGCGCCCGCGCGGCGCAGATGTCGGGCAGCGGCGGCGCGGTCTTTGGCGTGTTTGATTCGACCAACGCGGCCGAAAGCGCGGCGATGAAGATCCGCCGGCGTGCGCCGTTCGCAAAGGTGATTGCGGCGACGACGCTGGATGGTAATACCGACGGCGAATCCGATGACGAATCTGACGCCAGGTAGCCTGAAATCCAGCCAGCGCAGCGGGGCTGTGCATGGTCGCGGGAGCGACGCATTGACAGCGAAAAACTACATCAATAACATCGCAATTCCTGCACACCGGCTGCTAAAGTCGAAGTTCGGGCAGGTTCGCCGCGACAGTTGTGCGGTGCGGTCTCGCGGCGGTTCGGTCCGAATAGATTGGATTGCTCGAGATTCGCCGGCTGAGCGCCCACATGGCGTTTCGCCGGCGGTTAGTTTTAACTGTCTGATTGGGAGAAGCGCGGGCGCTTGAGCCTTTGGATCCAAATGCGCTGGGCGGTCGCCAAGCTGGTAAGGCACCAGGCTTTGGACCTGGCATTCGAAGGTTCGAATCCTTCCCGCCCAGCCAATCTGCGCGGTAGTTTGCGGTACTTGAAGAATCACATGATGATCACGACGCGGGGGAATTAAAGATGTCGGACAGGGTCAAGGACCAACTCGAAGTTTTCACCGGGAACTCCAATCCCGCGCTCGCGCGCGAGGTGGCGGAACATCTCGGCGTGAAGATGGGTGAAGCCGAGGTTGGCCGCTTTCCCGACGGCGAAGTGATGGTCGAAATCCGCGAGAACGTGCGCGGTGGCGATTGCTTCGTCATCCAGTCGACATGCACGCCGCCCAACGAGAACCTGATGGAGCTGATCCTGGTCACCGATGCGCTGCGGCGCGCGTCGGCCGGGCGCATCACGGCGGTGATCCCGTACTTCGGCTATGCCCGGCAGGATCGCAAGGTTGCGCCGCGCGTGCCGATCAGCGCAAAGGTGGTAGCCGACCTGATCACGACCGCGGGCGTGAATCGTGTGCTCACGGTGGATCTGCACGCCGGGCAAATTCAAGGCTTCTTCAACATTCCGGTGGACAACCTGTATGCGATGCCGGTGTTGATCAGTTACCTGCGCAAGCGCATCGAAGGAAAGAAGGTTACGGTGGTGTCGCCCGACGCGGGCGGCGTGGAACGCGCGCGCGCCTACGCGCGGCGGCTCAACGCGAACCTCGCGATCATCGACAAGCGCCGCCGGCGTGCGAGCGAAGTCGCCGAGATGCAACTGGTCGGCGAAGTGAAGGACTCGATCGCGCTGCTGGTTGACGACATGATCGATACCGCCGGTACCATCACCGAGGCGGCCAAGGTGGTCGCCAACGCCGGCGCGTCGGAAGTAATCGCAGTCGCGACGCATCCGATCCTGTCGGATCCGGCCTGCGAGCGCCTGAATAGATCGAACATCACTGAAATTGTTACGACCAACACTATCCCGCTGCGCGCCAAGGCACAGGCCGAGCTCACCAAGCTCCGGCCGCTGTCGGTCGCCAGCCTGCTGGCGGAAGCGGTCAAGCGAATTCATAATGAGGAGTCGGTAAGCTCGCTCTTTGCATGAGCGCGCGAACCATCAAGCGAGGACACAATGGAGACCGGTGAACTAGCCTGCGAGAAACGCGCCACCCGACCCAAGGGTCAGAATAACGCGCTGCGGCGCAGTGGCCGCGTGCCCGCAATATTGTACGGACCCACGACTGCGCCGATGGCCCTGGCGATCGACCGCCTGGAACTGAAGGCCAGAATTTCGGTGGCCGCGCACACGCGCATCATCAAGCTCAAGTCGAGCGCTGCGGAGATCGACGGCAAGCACGTGATTTTCAAGGACGTGCAACGCGCGCCGGTGTCGGGCGAGATCCTGCACGCGGATCTGTACGAGGTGGATCTCAACCGGCCAGTTCGCGTCGAAGTGGCGCTCAAGTTCACGGGCAAGGCCAAAGGCCTCGCCAACGGCGGAATACTGGCGCCACTGGCGCGCACCGCTACGGTGGAATGCCTGCCGCTGGAAATTCCCGACTCGATCGAGGTTGACGTTTCTGACGTTGACATACACGACGTCATTCACGTCTCGGCGGTCAAGTTCCCCGGCAACGTCAAGCCGATCTTCGACACCGATTATCCAGTGGTCAGCGTGCTGCCGCCGACCGTCGCGGAAGTGGCAGTCGCCGCAGTCGCAGAAGTGGTCGAAGGCGCGGTTGTCGAGGGTGCGCCGGTCGAAGGCGCCGCGGCAGCTCCCGCCGAGGGTGCAGCCAAAGAAGGCGGCGACAAGGACAAGGCTGCCAAGAAGCCTGAGGGTGCCAAGAAGCCTGAGGGTGCCAAGAAGCCCGAGGCGGCCGAGAAAAAGAAGTAGTAGTTGTTGTTTTCGTTTTTCGTTGCTCGCGCGCGTCGCGAAGCAATCGCCGGCTGGCGGCGCGCGCGAGCAATATAGATGTGAGGGGAACGGGCGGGCAGTGGATGCTGCAAGTCCGGTGCAGGGGGAGGGGCCGCTATGAGTTTCGTCCATCTTCACGTCCACACGCAGTACAGCCTCCTCGACGGCGCCAACAAAATCGGGCCGCTTATCGATCACGCCAAGGCGTCAGGGATGGAAGCGATCGCGATGACCGATCATGGCAACATGTTCGGTGCGGTCGAGTTTTATCAGAAGGCCAGGGCGGCCGGAGTCAAGCCGATCATTGGATGCGAGGCGTACCTCGCGCCGGGCAAGCGCACCGATCGCACGCAAGTTCCGCGCAGCGACGACTTCGACGGCGGCGGCAACTTTCATCTGATCCTGCTCGCGCAGAATCGTGAAGGTTATCGAAATCTCTGCAAGCTGCTCACGACCGCGTACCAGGACGGGCTCTACTACAAACCGCGCATCGACAAGGAAATCCTCGCCGAGCTGTCCGGCGGATTGATCGTGCTGTCGGGCTGCCTGTCAGGCGAGCTCGCGCGATGGCTGCGGCAGGATCGCATGGACAAGGCGCGCGAGACCGCCGAGTCGTACGCCAAAATGTTTCCGGGCCGCTACTATCTCGAACTCCAGGACAACAAGCTCCATTCGCCGTATAACGCGGCGTTGCGCGAAATCGGCAAACAGGTCGGGCTGCCGCTGGTCGCGACCAATGATTGCCATTACCTGCATCGCGAAGACGCCAAGGCGCACGAAGTCCTGCTCTGCATCCAGACCGGCAAGACGATGGCTGATGAAACGCGATGGCGTTTCGACACCGACGAACTTTACGTCAAGACGCCCGACGAGATGGCGAGCGCATTCGGCGCCGACGCCGAGGAGTTGCGCAACAGCGTCGAGATTGCGCGGCGAATCGATTTTGAATTCGAATTCGGCAAGTTTCATTTCCCGGTTTTCAAGTCCGGTCCGGGCGTTGACCTCGACGCCGAGATGGAGCGGCGAGCGCGCGCCGGATTGACCGCCCGCCTGGCGGAGATACGCGCGCGACGCGCCGATTTCGACGATTCGCAGTACCAGGAACGCATCGATCGCGAGATTCCGGTAATCCGCGACATGGGCTTCTCGGGCTATATGCTGATCGTCGCCGACTTTATCGGCTACGCGCGCGGGATTGGAATTCCGGTCGGTCCGGGCCGCGGCTCGGTGGTCGGCAGCCTGGTTTCGTACGCGCTGGGAATCACCGAGGTCGATCCCGTCGAGCATCGGCTGCTGTTCGAGCGATGGCTGAATCCGGGGCGCAAGTCGATGCCCGATATCGATGTGGACTTTTGCTTCGAGCGGCGCGACGAGGTGCTCGATTACGTGCGCAAGAAGTACGGCGACGATCGCGTCGCGCAAATAATCACGTTCGGAACGATCAAGGGCAAGCAGGCGATTCGCGACGTCGGCCGGGTGCTCGGACTGTCGTTCGCCGAGACCGACAAAATCGTCAAGCTGTATCCGGCGCCCAAGCAGGGCCGCGATTTTCCGCTCGCCGACGCGCTCGAGATGGAGCCGCGGCTCAAGGCCGAGCGCAAACTGCATCCCGATCTTTTCAACTACGCGTTCAAGCTCGAGGGCCTGCTGCGCCACGCCTCGCGCCATGCGGCGGGCGTCGTCATTTCCGATCAGCCGCTCACCGACCTGGTGCCGCTGTACGTGGACAAGGAACGCGACGAAGCCGCGCTGGCGATCACGCAGTATTCGATGAAGGGCGTCGAGGAAATCGGGCTGATCAAGTTCGACTTCCTCGCGCTCAAGAACCTGACGCTGATCGCCGACACGCTCGCGCTGATCAAGGCCGGCGGCAAGGCGCCGCCGGACCTGAACCGGCTGCGGCTGGACGACGCCGATACCTACAAGATGCTCTCGCGCGGCGACACGGTCGGCGTGTTCCAGCTTGAGAGCTCGGGGATGCGCCGGTTTATCACGGAGCTTAAGCCGACCTGCTTCGACGACGTGATCGCGGCGGGCTCGCTGTTTCGTCCCGGTCCGCTCGACGCGATCCAGGACGGCAAGACGATGGTCCAGCATTACGTGGATCGCAAGCACGGCAAGGAGCCGGTCGAGTACGATCACCCGCTCCTGGAGCCGGTGCTGCGCGATACTTACGGCGTTATCGTGTACCAGGAGCAGGTGATGCGCGCGGCGCAGGCGCTGGCGGGATACTCGCTCGAACAAGCCGACATCCTGCGCGCCGCGATGGGCAAAAAGAACCATGCCGTGATGGAAAAGGAGCGCGAGCGGTTTATCGAGGGCGCGAAGAAAAACGGCGTCAACGCCGCGCTCGCCAATTCGATCTTCGAAAAGATCGAAACGTTCGCATCGTATGGATTCAACCGCTCGCATGCCGCCGCGTATGCGCTGACCACCTACACGACCGCATACTTGAAGGCGCACTATCCGCACGAGTTCATGGCGGCGCTGATGTCGCTCGACATGGATGACGTTGACAAGACCTACAAGAATATCGCGGCGCTGCGCGACATGAAGATTGCGATTTTGCCGCCCGACGTGAATCAGAGCCGCGTGAAATTCACAGTTACGGATGGCGCGATTCGTTTTGGCCTGGCCGCAATTCGCGGGGTCGGAGCCAAGCCGGCGGAGGCAATTCTCGCCGAGCGCGAGGCCAGCGGGCCGTTCGAGAGCATGGCGGATTTCTGCATGCGCGTAGGCACGCAACTGATCAGCCGCCGCGTGCTCGACGCGCTGATCAAGTGCGGCGCGTTCGATTCAGTGAGCGCGGTGCGCGCCGCGCTGATGGCCGAGGCGGAGAATGCGATCAAACTCGCGCAGAAAGCGCACAGCGACGCGGAGAAAAACCAGATTGGCCTGTTCGGCGGGGCGGTCAAAGTGCCCAAGCTGGCGGCGCGCGAGCCGATTCCCGAATGGGATGCCAGGGAGAAGCTGAAATTCGAAAAAGAAGCGCTCGGCTTCTACATCACGGCGCATCCGCTGGACAAGTACGATCGCGAACTTGCACGAATCAGCAAAGTTACGACCGCCGACCTGTCCGCCGCGCCCGACGGAAGCCCGGTCCAGATAGCCGGCGTGATCCACGCCGTGAAACTGAAGAACAACAAGTCGGGCAAGCGTTACGCGACTTTTTCGCTCGAGGATCGCGAAGGCGCGGTCGAAGGGATCGCATGGTCGGAGACGTATCAGAAGTTCGAGGCGATTATCATGGGCGACGAGCCGGTGCTCGCGCGCGGCAAGCTGGACGTTGACGACGAGCGCGCGCAGATAATCCTCGAAGGCCTGGTGCCACTGGATTCGGCGCTGCTCGATTCGATCCGCGAGGTGCGGATCACGGCTCCGATGAGCCGGCTGGAAAACGGCGGCCTCGACGCGCTGAAGGCGATGCTCGCGCGGTATCGCGGCAAGTCGATGACGTACCTGCATCTGGGCCTCGGCGACGGCCGCGAGGCGGTGATGCTGCTTGGCGACAGCTACCGCGTGACGCCGACGGACGCGTTCGTCGGGGAGGTGGAGCAGATTCTGGCGCTCGGCGCCGTGGAATTGAGATAAGGAAGAGTTCGCTTGATTGAATGTGAAACCCACCCTGGGTTTCACGCTTCCTTGGGCAGGGGTGACCCCTGCACCCAGTGAAAAAGATAAAGATGCGGGACTTCGTCCCTGTCAGGAAGTAAATGGGGCCGGAGGTGGCGTACCGGGGGTTGCGATTATCTGATAGACTTAGATCGTAAGTTTTTCGCGATCGAGGTAACAATCTGGCAAAGTCCTACGACGTCGCCCACGAGCATCACGAAAGCGCCATCCTGGTCGGAATCGAACTCGGTACCGAAGCGGGAATCGGCAGCGAAGAATCGCTCGACGAACTCAAAGCCCTGACCGAAAGCGCCGGAGCCGAAGTCGCCGGAGTCGTTCGCCAGCGCCTGAAAGCTCCTGACCCGCGCACTTTTATCGGCAAAGGCAAAGCGGCCGAAGTGCGCGAGTTAGCAAATGCGAAGGGCGCGTCGCTCGCGATTTTCGACGACGCGCTCAGCCCTGCGCAAGCGCGCAATCTCGAAAACGAACTCAAGATCCGCGTGATCGATCGCAGCCAACTGATCCTCGACATATTCGCGCAGCGCGCGCATACGCTCGAGGGCAAGCTGCAAGTCGAGATCGCGCAGCTCAGCTACCTGCAGCCCCGGCTGACCCGGCAATGGTCGCATCTTTCGCGCGTCCGCGGCGGCGGCGCGGGAGGCGGCGGCGTGGGTACGCGCGGACCCGGAGAAACGCAGCTCGAGGTTGACCGGCGGCGGCTGCGCGAGCGGCTCACCCGCCTGAAAGCGCGGCTGGGCGAGGTTGAGCGCACGCGCACGATTCAGCGCCGGCGCCGCCTCGAGGTTCCCTATCCGACCGTCGCGCTGGTGGGTTACACGAACTCGGGCAAGTCCACGCTGATGAACGCGCTGACCGACGCCGGCGTCGAGGTCGCCAATCGTCCGTTCTCGACGCTCGATCCCACGATTCGGCGCCTGAAGCTGCCGGGCAAGATGAACGTGATGATTGTCGATACAGTAGGATTCATCCATCGCCTGCCGCATATGCTGATCGACGCGTTCAAGGCCACGCTCGAGGAAGTGCGCACCGCGACGATGCTGCTGCACGTCGTCGATGCGAGCTCGCCGCTGGCGGCGGAAAGGATGACGATCGTCGACGAAGTGCTTCAGGAAATCGGCGCGGGCGCGGTGCCGCGTATCGTCGTCATGAACAAAGCCGACCTGGCCGAAAACCCGTCGCGTGGAAACGGCGCGCACGACACGGTCTCGATCTCGGCGCTGAAGGGCGAGGGTCTCGACGATTTGCTCGACGCTATTGGGCGCCATCTCGGCGGCTCGCGCGAGGAAGTATCGGTTACGTTCCCGGCCCGGCGCGGCGACCTGGTGGCGATGGCGCGACGGGATGGAGAAGTGCTAAGCGAGGAATATTGCGATGGCCTGGTTTCGGTGCGGGCCCGCGTCAGCGCGCCCGTCGCGGGGCGGCTGCGCAAGGCTGCGGACGCCGTAATCTGACCGCGCGTTGAAGCCGATTCACGATGGCAGCGCCTTCACACAGCAGTGTTCGCCCGCTTCAGGGCACGCCTCCCGCGCCGTCATACGGGTATCTGCTGAATCTGCCCAACTTCCTGACCCTATGCCGGCTCGGGTCGATTCCGATCTTCCTGACATTTCTGACCCGCCAACGCTACACGGCGGCGCTGTATGTCTTTATCGCGGCCGCGGTAACCGACGGACTCGACGGCACGGTCGCCAGATGGTTCGACTCACGCACTGAATTGGGGGCGTTTCTCGATCCGTTCGCGGACAAGTTGATGCTGGTGTCGGCGTTCGTCGTTCTGACGATCAGCGGCGAGTTACCCGGCTACCTGCTGAGCGTGGTCCTGATCCGCGACATTGTAATCGTCGTCGGCTACCTGATGATTTCGTTCTTCACCGGTGAGCGGGTGCCGGTCCGGCCGAGTCTTATTGGCAAGCTGAGCACGGTTCTGCAGTTGGGGTGCGTGATCGCCGTGCTGGCGCGAGCCGGAAACTACTGGCCCGAATATTTCAACGCGTTGCTAATCGCGACGGTCGCGGTCACCGCGGCGTCGTTCGTACATTATATGTATCGCGGGCTGGTGTGGCTGCGATCGCGCGAGCCGGAGATGTTCGCGTAGCAGGGGGAAGGGTAAATCACTTGATTCAATGTGAAACCCTCCGTGGGTTT
>CALAOW010000024.1 GCA_937889395.1 uncultured Pseudomonadota bacterium
GCGGCGGCAGCGTCGTCGCACGAAGATTCAATTCCGAGTATCAGCATCGCGAGTTCAGTCTGCTGGAGCAGGCGCTTCGTCGGGCTCTGCGGGCGCGGGCTGGTCGAGATCCGGGGCCGGCGCCGCGTTGGCATCGGCGGGCACGGACCCGGACAGGCGCGTGACGCCGACGCGCGCAGTCAGGTTGCCCGGAGCCGCGGCGAGAGCCTTCTGATAGGCGGCGGCGGCCTCGGCGGAATTACCCGACTGCTCGAGACTGAGCCCTTCGAATGCGTAGATTTCGCCGAGCCACGCGGAATCCGATGCGAGCCCGATTTCCGCGCGCTTGAAGAACGTCTGCGCCTGCGCGTAGTCCCTGCGCGCGACGTACGCGCGCCCCAGGTAGAAGTACGCGTACGAGTTGCTCGGATCGATCGAAATCGCGTGCGCCAGTTCGCGAATCGCGTCGTCAGTGTGCCCCTTGTCGAGTTCGACGCGCTGCTGCTCGGTGATTCTCAAAGATGCGGCGCGAGCAGGAGTTGGCGCAGCATCGATCAGCGGCGCCAGCGACGAGTCGCTGATTTGGGGCGTCGTCGCGATCGAACCGACGTCGATCGCCGGCGCGATTTCGGCCGGCGCTGCTGCGGGAGGCTGCGAACTGGGCGCTGGATTGGATATCGGCGCCTGGCTTTCGGCGGTCGTCGGCTCCCCAGCCGGCACGGCGATCCACTCGTCGGAATTGGGATTTGTGTCGGCGGCGGGAGACGGCGCCGCGGCCGGACTCGGCGCCACGAGATCCTGCGCCGGAATCGATTCCTCTTCGAGCTTCGCCAGGAGTATTGGACGGCTATTTATTCCCTGCGATGCGGTCGCGGAAATCGGCAGCATCGACAGAAATATTGCAAAAGCGAATGGGCGGAGCGAACTAGTCATCTAGTCATTAGGATCGGCAACGGGATTCCGCGCCTCGGGCATCTTGTGGTCAGCCGTCAATGACGTCGCCGAAGTATGATACGGGCAGTCCTCCGTCGGCGCCATCCCTTGCGGGTACACGCCCATCATCGTCACCGGGCAATAGGGCGTCGCCTTATAGTCGGTAGTCGGATCGATTTTCACCTCGACGATTCCCGGCGGAGCGGTGAAATCGAGCGGCGGGCGCGGCGCGGTCGCCGCTTTCATAAAAGCAACCCACGCCGGCAGCGAAGCTTGCGCGCCGGTCAACCCAAGCTCTTCCTTTTGATCGAAACCGGTCCAGACCACTGCCAGCAGGTTCGGCGTAAAGCCCGCGAACCATGCGTCCTTGGCGTCGTTGGTGGTGCCGGTCTTGCCCGCGGCCGGCCGCGTGAAACCCATCGAGCGCGCGCCCGCGCCGGTGCCGTGATTGATCACGTTTTCGAGCATGAACTGCATCATGTACGCGAGCTGGGGCGAAATCACCTGTTCGGCGGCGAGTTCGTGACCCTCGATTACCTTGTTGTTTTCATCGACCACGGCGGTAACGGCGTAGGGTTGGATTTCCATCCCGTCGTTGGCAATTATGGCGTACGCGCGCGCGATCTGCATCGGTGAGACTTCGATTCCCCCGAGCACGATCGACGGGTAGGACGGCAAGTCGCCAAAGCCGAGCTTCGACGCCATCGCGCGGATTCGATCCAGTCCGACGCTGTTGGCCAGCCGCGCGGTCGCGGAGTTGAGCGACTCGCCGAGCGCGAACTCGAGCGTGACGTGGCCGAAGAAGCGGTCGCGATAGTTATTCGGCGTCCAGCTCATGTCGCCGTACTGCCAGGTGAAGGGCGCGTCCTCGATATAGGTAGTCGGCAGGAACTTCTCCGCTCCTCCCGACAGGGTCTCGTCGAAGGCCGCTAAGTATGTCACCGGCTTGAAGACCGAGCCGGGCTGACGTTTGGACTGAGTAACGCGATTGAACTGGCTCGAGCGGTACTCGCGCCCGCCGGCCATCGCGCGAATCTTTCCGCTCTGCGGCTCGAGAGCGACGAGGCACGACTCGAGGCGCTGCTTCGACTCGCGGCGGGCAAGCTTGGGATGCTTGACTTCCAAATCGCCGAGATTGTGCGTGATTGCACTCTCGGCGAGCTTTTCCATGTGCACATCGAGCGAGGTGAAGATTCGCAAACCCTCGCCGCTGAGCACCTTCGGCGGATAACGCTCGGCCAGTTCTTTCTTGACGAAATCGACGAAGTAGGGCGCGTCGTTGCCCTCGGCATAAACTTCCCGCGGATGCAGCGGTTCGCTGACCGCCGAATCGTAAGCGGTTTTGCCGATGTACCCATCCTCGAGCATCGCGGCCAGGACCTCGTCGCGGCGCGGGCGGGCGGCGTCGGGATGGTGCAGCGGATTGAGCCGGTTCGGCGAACTGATCAAGCCGGCAATAGTAGCCATTTCGCCAATAGTCAGATCGCGCGGCTCCTTGGAATAGTAATACTCAGACGCTTCCCAGACGCCGTATATGCCTTCCTGTCCGCGCTGGCCCAAGTAGATATCGTTAATATAGTTCTCCAGGATTTCATCCTTGGAGTATTGGCGCTCCGCGATGTACGCCATCATCGCTTCCTTGAGCTTGCGCTGGTAGCTTCGCTCGCGGGTCAGGAAGAAGTTCTTCATCAACTGCTGGGTGAGCGTCGAGCCGCCCTGGCGCACGTGCCCCGAGGTAAAATCGATGTACGCGGCCTTGATGGTGCGGACGAGGTCAACGCCGTGATGCTCGTAAAAGCGATGGTCTTCGGCGGCCAGGATCGCATTGATCATCGTGGGCGGAATCTGGCTCAGGCGCACGAGGCGGCGCTGCTCCCATTCGCCTTCGAAGATGCCGCTGATGAGTTCGGGTTCCAGCTCGATCGAGAAGATCGGTTTATGGGTCACGGGATCCCCCATCGACTCGATGGTAGCTCCCTTAAGAGTCAGCTCGACGAATTCGCCGCCGAAGTTGCCGTACGGATACGCGAAACTGTGCAGAAAGATGTCGAGCTTGCCGCGCTTGCGATCGAAGCTGTACTCGCCGCGAGAGGCGACGTGGCCCGGATCGACGGGATGGTAATTCAGCCGTGCGAGACGCTCGAAGAAACCGAGGTCCTTCAGATCCTGGCCGGGGTAAATGAGCACCGAGTCGGAATAAATGCGCGACGGGATGTTCCATCGCTTGCCCGAAAACCGCGCGACGACTTCATTCTCGAGCTGATTGTAGTAGCTGAAGAACAGCCACAGGGTCGGCGGGACGGCGAACAAGATGACCGCGCCCACGCCGATGAGCGCGAATTTCAGGATTCGTTTCGGGGACATCGGGAATGCGTCCCCGGCTCAGGCCTCCGGTTTGACGGTCACGTAGATGGTGGCGTCGCCGCGCCTGACGAGCAGCAGGACTATTTTGCCCTTGGCGCTCGTCTTCAGCGCATCCTGGTATGAGCCAACGTTCTTGATCGCCGCGCGATTGACCTCGAGGATCACGTCGCGAGCGCGAAGGCCCGCCTCGTCGGCGCGGCTGCCGGGCTGGACCGACGAAATCACGACGCCGCCGGGCGCGTCGAGCCCGAGTTCTTTGGCGAGATTGGGACTCAGGTCCTTGACGTGAAGGCCGAAGGGTGAGACGGCGCCGAGGTCGGGCTTCTCCGGTTTTTCAGCCGCTACGATTTCGGGTTCGCGGGACTGCGTAATCGTGACCGGCAGATCGATCGGCTGCTTGTCGCGAATCACCTTGAGAATCCCTTTGTGGCCCAGGTCGGTGCGGCCGATCAGCAGCGGCAATTCGCGCGAGTCGCTGACCGGTTGATTGTCGAACGCGACGATTACGTCGCCGCGCTTGACGCCGGCCACTTTGGCTGGTCCGCCGTCGAGTACCTTGGCAACCAGCGCGCCGCGTGAATCCGCCAGCCCGAGCGACTCGGCCAGCTCGGGCGTCACCTTCTGGATGTACACGCCGAGCCATCCGCGCACGACTTTGCCCGAGCTCTTGAGTTGCGGCAGCTCTTCCTTGACCAGTTCGATGGGGACCGCAAAGCCGATTCCCATGCTGGCGCCGGTGTGCGTGTAGATCGCGCAATTGACGCCGACCACGTCGCCGCGCAGGTCGATTAGCGGACCGCCCGAGTTGCCGGGATTTATCGACGCGTCAGTCTGGATGAAATCCTCGTAGCTGCCCGGGATGAAACGTCCCTTGGCGCTGACGATTCCGGCCGTCACCGAATGATCGAAGCCGAACGGGTTGCCGATCGCCATCACCCATTCTCCCACCTTCAAGTCGTCGGAGTTGCCCAGCGGCGCGACCGCCAGGTCGTGCTTCGCATCGATCTTCAGCAGCGCGATGTCGCTCTTCTCGTCATGCCCGACAATCTTAGCGGCGTAATTGTGGCCGTCCTGAGTGGTCACGGTGACCCTGCCCGGATTCTCGACGACGTGCTGGTTGGTCAGGATGTAGCCGTCCTTGGTGATGATGAAGCCGGAGCCAAGCGCCTTGGTGGAGTGCGGCGAGCCGCCGAACTCCTCGAAAGGATGCGAGTGCGGTGGCATGAGAGGGCCGTGCGGAGACTCTTCGGACGATGGATCGCCGCCTTCTGCGGATTCGCCGGGTTCGTCGGTCGAGATGTTCACGACGGCTGGGCTGAGCTTGGCTGCGAGATCGACGAAGTCCGGCATCGACTGGGCTTTCACCACGTGAGCGGGGTCGGCCAGCTCGGTCCAGAAGCGCGTGGGCGGCGCGGAATCCGCCGCGCGTGCCGGCATGCCAAAGGCAATCAAAGTGAACGTCGCGGTAAAAATCGCGACGCCAGGAAAGATGATGGGTCGGAAAAACTTATGCGTCATGTGTGATTAAGCGAAGACGGCCGCTCAACGGCCCGGCGGTCTCGCCAATTCAACGTACTTCATTTGCAGACTGGAAAGAATCTCTTTGAGCAAGGCTTGTTCGTGGGGATCGAGATTTCCCCGCGTCTTGTCGCGCAACATTATGATGATATCGATCATCTGCTGCGCCAAAATCAGGTCGTGCGTCACCTGACCGCTTGCCGGGTCGGGTATTTCGCCCAGCGCCGCCAGGGCCTGCTCTGACAGGCTCCATAGAAACGCCGCGAATGTCAGCTCGAGAGGCGCTTGGCTCGAATGGCGACTCGCCGCGGGCTGTGAAGCGGCGGCTTGTGGGTTGGGGATCGACGCTGACCCGGGCGCGTCGGGTTTGGATTTTATCTCCAGCGGTTCGCTGCTCTCCGACGGCGCGTCACCGCCCTCCTTGGCCCCGCCCTCGGCGGAGAAACGCCGGCGGTCCTGAACCTTGAATCCGCGGCTCTTTTCTTCCGATTCTTCCATCGATGGCACCCTCACCCTTGTCCAATCTGTCCGGCAGACATCTGCTCGAGGCGGTGGATTCGCTCCTCGATCGGCGGATGCGTCGAGAACAGCCGCGAAATTCCCGCCGCGCTCAGCGGATTGACGATAAAGAGATGAGCCGTCGCAGGGCTGGCGTCCATCGGCATCCGCTCGTTGGCGGCCTCGAGTTTGCGCAGCGCGCTGGCCAGGTACAGGGGATTATGCGTGAGCTTGGCCCCGCTCGCATCGGCCTGGTACTCGCGGGTGCGCGAAATCGCGAGTTGAATGAGGGTCGCCGCGATCGGGGCGAGGATGCCCGCGACCAGCAGCCCCGCGAGGCCGCCTTCCTCGTCGTCGCGATTGCCAAGTCCGAAGATCGCGCCCCATCGAACCATCGAGCCGATCATCATCACTGCGCCGGCCATGGTGGCGGCGATCGAGCTGGTCAAGATGTCGTGATTGGTCACGTGCGAGAGTTCATGGCCGATGACGCCCTTCAACTCCTCGCGCGTGCAGATTCGCCTGATCCCGCGCGTCACGGCGACGGCGGCATGATGCACGTTGCGGCCGGTGGCGAAGGCGTTGGGCGTGTCGGAATCGATAAGGTACAGACGCGGCATCGGGATTGAGGCCGAATGCGCCAGCTCGTTGACGATCGAGTAGAGTTCCGGCGCCGAACCCGCGTCGAGTTCCTGAGCCCCGTACGCGCGCAGCACAATCTTGTCGGAGAACCAGTAGCTGAAGAAGTTCATCACCGCGGCGATAACGAAAAAGATCGCGACGCCGCGCGAGCCTCCGAGCAGCCCGCCGATTGCCATCAGCAGACCCGTCATCAGACCCAGCAGCATCGTCGTCTTGAAGAAGCTCATGGCCGCTCTTTCACTTTCTCGCGCGACCTTACATATGTTGTCCGATGATACATGCGCTTTTAGTGTATTAGTTTTGACGCT
>CALAOW010000025.1 GCA_937889395.1 uncultured Pseudomonadota bacterium
AGGCCGGCAGCCTCGTCGTAGCCGAGCATCAGGTTCATGTTCTGGATCGCCTGACCCGAGGCGCCTTTGCCGAGGTTGTCGATCGCGGTTATCACGAGCAGGGTTTCGCTGCGTCGATCGAGGACGAACGCCAACTCGCAGAAATTGGTGGCGCGCACGTTGCGCAGCTCGGGCAGTTCTCCCGGTTTGAGGATTCGCACAAACCGCGACTTGGCAAAGCTGGCCTCGAAGGCGGCGTGAACGTCGCTCTCGGTCGTGCCGGCGCGCGGGCGCATAAAGATCGAGCTGAGCAGACCGCGCGTGATCGGCAGCAGATGCGGCACGAACAGCAGCGCGATGTCGCGGCCGAGCGCGGCGGAGATTTCCTGCTCCATCTCAGGGACGTGGCGATGGTTGCCGACCTTGTAGGCGCGGAAATTCTCGTTGACTTCGGCGAATAACTGCTCGATGGACGCAGCCCGGCGCGCGCCGGTGGTGCCCGACTTCGCGTCGATGATTATCGACGACGGCTCGATCAAGTCGCGCCTGATGAGCGGCAGCAGCGCGAGCAGCGCGCCGGTCGGAAAGCATCCGGGGGTGGCAACCAGGCGCGCCTCGCGAAGCTCATGCCGATGGAATTCGCTCAGCCCGTAAACCGCCTCCTTGAGGAGTTGCGGCGCGGGATGTTCGACGCCGTAAGTGGCGCGGAACTGCGCCGCGTCCTTGAACCGGAAATCCGCCGACAGGTCCACTACCTTGAGGCCGGCCTTGATTAGTTCAGCGGTATGCGCGGTGCCAACCGTCTCGGGCAGGCACGAGAGCACGACCTCGGCGCGGTCCTGGACCAGGTCGGGGCGCAATTCCTCGAACGGCGGCAAGTCGATGCCGGCCAGGTGGCGGTAAACGTCGGCGACCTCGCGCCCGGCGTAATGCTCGGAGGTGAGCACGCTCAGCTCGACGAACGGATGGCTGGCGAGGATGCGGACCGCCTCGATACCCGAGTATCCCGAGGCGCCGACCACGGCCACCTTGACCTTGTCGTGCGTAGCCACTTTCCGAATCTCAATGCTCCTTTGCGAATTGCTATCGACGCAACTCACCTAGCATGATTGCGCACGCCGAGCCAGTTACTTGGTGTCGAACTCGAAGACCATGTCGGCGGGCGGATGTTCGGGGTCGGCGGCGAGTTTGTCCAGGTAAATCCGCACCGGAGTGTCATCGGGGCGCACCTCGCCCAGGCGCTCAAGCTCGTGGCGCGCGGAAAATACGTCGCCGGCGCGAATCATGGTCAGCGCGTCGCCGAAGCGGCGATAGAACGAAGGATCGACGCCGTCGTTGTCGCGCCCGGCTACGTTGACGATCGGCACCAGCTGCTCTTTTCCCTTGACCTTCACCAGTCCGAGCTCGCGCCCGATGAAACCGGCGCCGGCTTCGGTGTAGGTCACGCGGCTGACCAACAGATGCACCTTGAAATAACGGGTCAGTCCCTCCAGCCGCGAGGCAAAGTTGACCGTGTCGCCGATGACGGAGTAGTCGAAGCGGTTTTCGCCGCCGAAGTTGCCGACCACGACGTCGCCGGTCGAAATGCCGATGCCGATGTCGAGGTCAGCGAAGCGCGGATCGTTTTTCTGGAGCTCGCGGAGATTCGCGAGCATCTTGAGCGCGCAATCGATAGCCGAGCGCGAGGGATTTTCGAGCTCGTTGGGCGCGCCCCAGAACGCCATGATTCCGTCGCCCATCAACTTGTCCACGACTCCGCCGGTCTTGAAGATTACGTCGATCATCGAGGTCATGTAGGTGTTCAGCAACGCGACCAGGTCCTCGGGCTCGGTGCGCTCGGCGCGCTTGGTGAAGCTGACGATATCGGCGAAGAGAATCGCGAGATGACGCCGCTCGCCGCCGAGTTTCAAACCCTGGGGCGAATCCAGCACCGACGTGATCACGTCGGGGTTCAAATAATGCTCGAAGGCGACGCGCAAGTGGTGCTTTTCGCGTCCTTCGGTGATGTACCGATAGCCGGCCAGGAACATGTACATGAGAATCCCGGTGAGCAGGGGAAAAACGACCCCGATCACCAGACCGTCGTGAAGCAGCCGCGCCTGAGCGTAAGCATAGTAGCCGACCAGCAGGATCACGCCCAAGGCGGCAGACGACAGCGCGGACAGCCACGCGACGCCAAGCGACATCAGAATACCGATCAGGATCGTGGCGCCAAGCGCTATTTCCTGAGCCTCGATCGGGCGGCGAATGAAGTCGCCCTGAATCATGTTGTCGATCGCGTTGGCGTGAATCTCGACGCGCGCCATGTCGCCATCGACGGGAGTTACACCGCGATCGCCGAGTCCGTGGGCGGTCGCGCCGACCAGGACAATCTTTCCCGCCAGTTTGTCCGGCGCAATCCTGCGATTGATGATGTCCGAGATGGAGTAGTGCGGGAATGGATGGGCGCCGCGCCGGAAATTCACCAGCATCAGGCCGTCGTCATCGACCGGTATCCGCTCACCGGCGACCGACACTCCCGACACTCCGTTGGGACCGAGTCCCAATACCATCGGCGCGCCGCCGGCATACGCGTCGGCGACGGCGATAAACAGGGGGGCACAGTAGCGGCCGTCGAAGCGGACTACCGTCATATCGGCGCGGATTTCGCCGTCGGCGTCCGCGTCAACGTCGAAGTATCCGATCGAGTGCGCGGCATCGTTAAGCAACGGAATTGGCGGCGAATACGCAGAAGCCTCGATCAACTGCGGCGATTTGCCCGGAGCCTGTCGTACGATTCCGTAACCGAGCGGCCCGGGCGGTCGAATCTTGTCGAGGAACCCGGCCGTTTTGACGCTTCTGGAATGAGCCTGGGAATGGTGGCTCTGGAATGCGTAGCCAAGCACGGTCAGGCCCTGCGATTTCATCGCGGCGGCGAATGCCTGGTCGTTGCCGGGACCCATGACCTCGCCGATCGCATCGTGCTTGAGGCCAAGTCCCGCGAGTTTTTCGCCTATTTCGCCGCGCGTCACATCGCTCTTGTCGGCTTCGCTGAAGATCGCATCGAATCCTATGACCTTGACCTTGTAGTCCTTGAGCGCATCGGTCAGCCGCGCAAGCACGAGCCGCGGCCACGGCCATTGCCCAAGCTGCGCGATACTCCGGTCATCGATCGCGGCGATCGCGACCACGCCCGAAGACGGACGCGGAGCAATGGTATTGATTCGAAGGTCGTACGCGATCAGATCCATCCGCTCGAATGCGCGATGGAAGCGGTCGTGGGAGGCGAACATCAACCCCAGCAGCACGATCCCGAACAGGAAGGTGCGCCACGAGAATCTGAGAGCCGTGTGTGACGATTTTGCGCTCGCCATCGTTACCGATTCGAGCTTAACTCGGCGCCGCGGGCGCCGCTAACCGCGCTTGCCGACGCCGCGAACGTCCACCACGCGCGGTTTGCGCATGCGCGTGAAAGGTCGCCGCCTACTCAAACCAGCTGAGCTGCTTGTACATGCTGATCTGGACGTACTGATGAGCGTTGCCATAGCCGGCCTGCGCGCTCACGCCAAGCTGCCACGGCCGGTAGTAAAAACCGACATCCGGTCCACCCTGGCCCTGCGCGTCGGTCAGGTAGCCGCCGTTGTACATCGCGCCGCCGGCGCCGCCCAGGATCATGTACTTTTCGGTCGAGAGCAGGATTGCCTGCAGATCGAATTCGGTGCTGGTCACGCCATTCTGGAAATCATGCATCGAGCTGAAAGATGCGTTGAGCGGATGCTGGCTGTGCAGACATATCCAGCTGGAGAAATCGCCCTCGACCAGGGGGGCATCGCTATCCGCCACGTCGTGGCCGCCCGAGACGTAAAGATGCGTCCCCGGGAACAGCGTGAAATCGAGGCCGCCCTGAAAGCGTCCGAAGTTGAGGCGCGGGAAACTGCCGCTGCCCGGCGCAAGGGGACTCTCGAAGCCGCCGCCGATCCACAGTTGGTAGCCGGTCGCGCGGCCGAAGACCCCAATGTACGGCGTGACGCTTTGCTCGACCTGCGTGCCCTCCTGAACGACGGCATATTTGTCGCTGACGTAGCCGCCGCCAAAGGCAGTCACCTGGAGGAGTCCGGGCGTCTGGAGGGAGAAGAATCCCGGATAAGTGTCGTCAAACCATTGCGCATGTGCTGCCGGCGCGATCGTGAGCGCGCTCAGCACCACTGCGAGTGCGACCGTCATGCTAACGCGGGAAATTCGGTTCTTCGCCACGTCTCACCTCCTCCTCTATCGCCCCGAAATGGTTGGCGGATGTGGCGGCGTCACGGGAATCGTGCATGCCGGACATGCCGACGGCGGCGGACATGCCGGCGCCGGTGCACCGCTCGATCCCGGCGACGTTGCCGTGAACAGGCCACCGCCACCGGCTCCCGCGTTCGCGCTGTCGAGCGAGGTTGCGCCGGTCATCCCCAGCGGTCCGGGCGTCGTCGGGGATTTATCGCACGGCAGCGTCGATTCGTAGCCCGCGCCGACATCTTGTCCCGCGTTGGGAGTCGCCAAGGGCGCCAGGTTGACGGTCCCTTGATAGACGGAGACGTCAGTATATCGTTGGCATCCCTGATAGCCGGACCTGATTATATTCTCGGTGTATGCGGTGTCGAACCTCGTGCCTCGTACTGACGCGACCGCGTTGGGAGTATGCACCTGGTAATTTGCCGGTGCGCCGCCCGATGCGGCGTTTACCAGCGATCGCAGGACTCCCGAAACCAAGCTCACGCGCGTCGAAGTGGATCCGCCGGTAATCGTGAACTCATCGAGCGTGATGTTGCTGGCGGGTCCCAGCTCGAGGCGGCTCCGATCGTTGAGCACGATAACCCCGTGCCCGTCGGCGCCGGTCACGATTCGATCGCCTACATCGACCCCGACTCCTGACGCTGCTCCGATTGTCGCCCCGGCGCGCTGAATCTGGACTTGACCGCTCACTGAAACGAAAGATCCCGCTGCCGTCTGCGCGAGCGCCGGCCCGGATACCACAAGCACCAGCACGCTTATGAGCAAAAGCTCGGCACCAAACACGGCGCTATAATGACTTCGGTTTCGACGCATCTAAATGGCGCTCCTTTACCGCTCGCGCTATTCTTGTATTTGTCCGTGCAGGGATTTGTCAACCGCCCCGTATAAGTACTTGTAACAGCAGCACAAATGAATAGGGCGCAAGCATCGCTCACGCCCCGGCCATCTCAAATTGAATTCCTGGCGCCCACGCGCGGATTCGATTCGACAGTCCCTAACGCTTGGAGTATTGCGGCCGCTTGCGCGCCTTGTGACGCCCGTACTTCTTGCGCTCGACCTCGCGCGGATCACGCGTCAGCATCCCGCCCTTGCGCAGCGTCGGCCGCAGCGTCTCGGTCGCGCTGACCAGCGCGCGCGAAATCCCATGACGGACCGCGTCGGCCTGCGCCGCGATTCCGCCGCCCTCGACGTTCACCAGCACATCGTACTGCCCCACGGTCTCCGTCGCCTCGAACGGCTCCAGAATCCGCATTCGCGACGTCGGGCGCGGGAAGTAGTCCTCGAGCGTGCGCTCGTTGATCGTGATCGTGCCGCTGCCGGGCAGCATTCTGACGCGCGCCACCGCGGTCTTGCGCCGCCCCGTAGTCCAGATGATGTTTTTCTTTTCTGCCATGTGACGATCGTGCCTTGTTATACGCTGACGGTCTTCTTTAGACGCTCACGGTCCGGATTATACGCTTACGCTTTTGGGCTTCTGCGCAGCGTGCGGATGCTCGGCGCCACGATAAACCTTGAGCTTGTTGAAAATCTGATGGCCGAGTCGATTCTTCGGCAGCATCCCCTTCACCGCAATCTCGAGCAGCCGCTCGGGCTTGGCTTCGAGCATCTTGCCCGCCGCCGTCGTGCGGATTCCGCCCGGCCATCCCGTATGGCGATGGTAGAGCTTGCTCAGCGACTTCGATCCCGTCAGGCGAACCTTGGCGGCGTTGATGATAACGACGAAATCGCCGGTATCCTGGTTGGGAGTGTAATCGGGCCGGGTCTTGCCGGTCAGCAGACTTGCCGCGCGCGACGCGACTCGTCCGAGCGCTCGCTCGCTTGCGTCGATCACCACCCAGTTGCGGTCGCGCAGCCCGTTCTCGCGCGAGATGCTTCGGGTTTGTTCGGTCAGCTTCAAGTTCGTGCACCAGTGAAAAAGTCGAAAAGACGTTAATTTTGGCGGGGCCGATGGGATTTGAACCCACGACTTCCGACGTGACAGGCCGGCGTTCTAACCGGGCTGAACTACGACCCCGCCCGAACCATCCTTTGTTACATTTTCCAGCCCGCGTAGCAACAACGCATTGCGCGCTCGCGCGGAATTCGCGCTGAGATTTTCCCGCTCTACGCGACCCGGCGCATCAGCTCGAGGATGTCGTAGCCGGTGATCTCGCGGCTCTTCGCCGACCAATCCCGAAGCTCCGGGTCCGACACCATCCCGGCCTGCGCCCCCTTGGCGAGATCCATCAGGCCGATTTTGATCGTCGCCTCGTCGATCATCTCGCCCGATTTGGGATCGGCCATCGAACCTCCCCCCTTCTCGTGGTAGAGCTTTATCACGCGGCGCGCCTCCTCGACCTGCTCCACGCTCGGAGTGTAGCACGCGTTGGCGATCTCCGCCTGCTGCGGATGTATCACCCAGGTGCCGTCCATCCCGAGGTTCGCGGCGCCGACGTTCTTCTCGCGCAGGGCCGCCTGCAGTTCCTTGACGCGCTCGGGTGAATCCGTGTTGCGCCACAGCCGCAGATAGACGTTGTCGATCGCGTGCAGCCCGGCGGCCTTCGCCGCGACCACCACCGCCTGCTTCGAGTAGTGAAAATTCTGATTCTGATTCTCGACGATCTCGCGGATGCCGAGATTTGCGGCGTAGTCCGCGATGCCGAACACCAGCCCGCACATCCGATCCGACGCGGTCGCGATTTCGTACGCCTTGATCAGCGCGTGCGGCGTCTCGATGAGCGACTCGATCTGAAGCCGGTAGTTCCATCCACCGCGCTTTTCGAGATCGTCGAGCAGCTTCGACACTTCGCCAATTTCCTCCGGCCCGCGCGTCTTCGGCAGCATGATGCCGTGGAAGCGATTGGGCGCGCCGAGCACGATGGCCTCCATGTCGCCCTTGAAGAACTTCGAATGGATATTGTTGGGCCGCACCGTGACGACCTTCTTGCCGAAGTCGAGCGTGTTGAGCGCCTCGACCATCACTTTGCGGCTCTTGTCGCCCTTGAACTCGTACGGGCACGCGTCTTCGAAGTCCGCCATCACGTGATCGACCGGCGCTTTCACCGCGTCGGCTGCCGTGACATGCAGCTTCATGTTGTGGCCCGGATAGGTCAGCTCGGTGCGCGGAACTACGAAACGTGCGCCTTTATCCAATACGTACATTGATAAATGTTCTCCCGCTGATTTTGCCGGCGCCGTGCGCGCTCAGACCGCCAGGTAATGAGTCTTGCGCTTGACCAAAACCGTCCGCTCGATTTCGACGACCACGGTGCCGTCGGGTTTCTTGCCAATCAGTTTGAACTTCACCAGTCCCGCGTCGGGCCGGTCCGCATCGCGCTTCTCGAGCACGGTCGATTCGGCGTAAATCGTGTCGCCGTGAAAGACCGGGTTGGTATGTTTGCCGTTGTCCATCTCGACTTCGGCGATCGCGTTCTCGCTGGTGTCCTCCGACGCGAGCCCGACCGTGAACGCCAGCACGACGCCGCCGTACACCAGCAGCTTGCCGCCGACGTAGGCGCCCGGATTCTTGTCGATCAAGTCCTGGTTGAAGTGCAGCTCGGCCGTGTTCATCACCAGCGAGGTGAAGATGTGATTGTCGGCCTCCGTGATCGTGCGGCCGCGCTGATGGACCAGCGTGTCGCCGACCGTAAAATCCTCGAAGTAGCTGCCGTCGTTGGTGATGCTCATCGCGCGATTGGCCCCCTGGTCACTTCTGCTCCATGATACGCCGGCCGATGACCTCGTACTGGATCTCGCTGGTGCCCTCGAAGATCGACAGCACGCGCGCGTCGCGCCAGAAGCGCTGCGCCTCGAACTCCATCGAGTATCCGTAGCCGCCATGCACCTGCATCGCCTCGCGCGTGACCCGCTCGGCCATCTCGGCGGCAAACGCCTTGGCCAGTCCGGCCTCGTAGTCGCATCGTTTGCCGGTGTCCTTTTCGCCGGCGGCGAAATAGCAAAGCTGCCGCGCGGCTTCGATCTCGACGGCCATGTGCGCAAGCTTGTGCCTGATCACCTGGAAGTCGCCGATCGGCTGGCCGAACTGCTTGCGGTCCTTAGCATATTTGACCGCGCATTCGAACGCCGCCTGCGCCACGCCGACGCCGCGCGCCGCGGTCTGGATTCGCGCCGCCTCGTAACTCGCCATCAATTGGTAGAAGCCCTGCCCTTCGCGGCCGCCAATCAGATTGGCCGCCGGTGCGTACGCGTCGTCGAAATTCAGCGCGTAACTGCGCATCCCGTGGTAGCCTACGGTGGGAATCGGCGAGCCGGTCAAATTCGGCGGCATGAAGCCGTCGCCCGGCTGCTTCTCGAACAGGATCAGCGACAGTCCCTTGTGCCGCTTGGAGATGTCCGGGTCGGTGCGCGTCATCACGGTCAGCATGTGCGCGCGATTGGCGAACGTGCACCACATCTTCGCGCCATTGATCAGATAGCCGTCGCCCTGTTTGACGGCGCGCGTTTTGAATGATGCCGTGTCGCTGCCCGAATCGGGTTCGGTGAATGCGGCCGCGGTCAGAATATCGCCGCGCGCGATCGGCGGCAGGAATTTCTTTTTCTGCTCGGGCGTGCCGTTGGCGCTGATCAGAGTGCCGGTGATGATGTTGCGCGTCATCACTGAGCCGACGCTGAGCCATCCGCGCGACAACTCCTCGGTGACGATCGCCATCGAGATGTAATCAAGGCCCATGCCGCCGTCTTCGGCGGGAAAGATCACGCCGAAGTAGCCCAGCTCGGCCATCTGCTTGAGGATGTGCTCGGGGATTTCCTGGTTCTGGCGATCGAGGTCGTTGGCTATAGGCTTGATCTCGGCCTCGACGAACTCGCGGACCGAGCGCCGGATAAGTTCATGCTCAGGCGTGACCAGAGACATCTTG
>CALAOW010000026.1 GCA_937889395.1 uncultured Pseudomonadota bacterium
GCGTAATTTGCCGACGCGTAAAAGTAGTGCTTGGGGGCAGGAGTATCGCCGTTTTCCTCGAACCGATGGACGAAGCCCTTTTCGGTCGGCCAGTAGATGGTCTTGTTGTCGAAGGTGTAGGTGAGATCGATAACTTTTGCAGGGTCGATTTTCACAGGACTATTCGCTTCGGAGCAGCTCGGCTTCGTATGCCCGCAGTGAAGTCGAAGTGTTTTGGCTCGGGAAAAGATCCGGGGTCCCTCGGCTTCGCTCGGGATGGCACAAAAAAGTGCAGCGGCTCGACCTGGTCACCAGCCGATCACTTGAGCGGGCATTGTGGGGGCGGCTTGGCCGCGCGGATCGGCACCGCCCACGAGTACGCCGGTTTTCGTGTTGATCTGCACGGCGAGCACGTGACCCTCGGACCATGGAGGACGGACTTCGATCTTGTGGCCGCGCGCGGCGAGCGCATCGCGCACGATTGCGGGGACTCGATCCTCGATGCGCACGACGCCGGGGTGATTGTCGTGCGGATAGAACGTCGAGGGGAAATGCGGCGTCGAAAACTTCGGCGCCTCGATGGCGGCCTGCAGGTCCATCCCGAAATCGACCACGTTCAGAAAAAATTGCAGGGTCCATTGATCCTGCTGATCGCCGCCTTCCGTGCCGAATGCCAGGTACGGCTCGCCCTTCACCATCGCAAGCGACGGCGACAGCGTGGTGCGGGGGCGCTTGCCCGGCTTGAGCGCGTTGGGATGGCGCTCGTCGAGAAAAAAAGTTTGCATCCGCGTTCCCAGTGGAAAGCCAAGCGCGTCGATCACCGGCGAGCTGGGAATCCATCCGCCGCTCGCGGTGACGGCAATCATGTTGCCGGCGCGGTCTGCCGCCGTGACGTGAATCGTGCCCGCACCCCAGGGACGCGCGCCGGCGGCGGGACCGTCGCGCAACGCACGCATCGAAATCGGGTCGCCCGGCCGCTGATCCATCGAGGCATGGCCGGAATCGATTAGCTCGCGGCGAATCGCGGCGTAACGATCGCTCAGCAATCCGGCGATCGGAACGTCGATGAATTCAGGGTCTCCGTAGTAAGCCTCGCGATCGGCGAACGCGAGCTTGGCGGACTCGACGACGGCGTGGATGTAGTCGGGGGAATTGTGGCCAATCGCGCCGAGGTCGAAGCCTTCGAGCAACTTGAGCTGCTGAAGGAAGACCGGGCCTTGCGACCATGGCCCGCACTTGAAGACGGTGACGCCGCGATAGTCCGCGCTCACGGGCGATTCGGTTCGAGTCGTGAAGCGCGCGAGATCGGAGGCGGCCAGCAGGCCGCCGTTGGCGTCGGACCATGCGACGATTTCGCGCGCAATGTCGCCCCGATAGAAGCGGTCGCGCGCGGCGTCGAGACCGGACTCGCGCCCGCGATTCTTCGCGGCTGACTCAGCATCGAGCACACGCTTGAAAAAGTTGGCTAGCGCAGGATTCTTGAGCACGCTTCCGGGCTGCGGGACTTTGCCATCGGGCAGATAGACGCGCCCTGAAGACGGCCATTTGGCAAGGAACCGCCTGGCGTTGCTCCGGATCGACGCGCCCGCTCCAGCGACCGCATCGTCGGCGCCGGCAGGCTCACCGGACAATCCCACGTGTATCGGGAAACCGTCGCCCGCAAGTTCCAGCGCCGGCTCGAGAACGTCGGCCAGAGATTTGGTTCCGAAATCTCTTAGCGCAGTCACCAACGCGTCGAAGGCTGCGGGGACACCGGCGGCAAGCAACCCAGTCCCAGGGATCAGCTTGAGACCGAGAGACAGGTAATGGGCGATTGTCGCGCGTTCTGGCGCCATCATATTGCCGTTGATGGCAACCACGCGGCGGGCAGATGCCGAATAAATCAGCATTGGCGCCTCGCCGCCGATGGTATGCATGTGCGGGTTGACGACGCCCTCGACGAATGTTGCAGCGACGGCAGCGTCGATGGCATTTCCGCCGCCAGCGAAGATTCGCGCACCAGCAGCGGCGGAAAGATAGTGCTCCGTCGCGAGTATCGCGCGCCGGCCCATTATGAGCGGATAAATCGTAGGCATCTGACTTTATCTGAGTATCACGACCCCAATTTGGCAAAAAGGTGCCTCTATTGAGGCGTTGCTCCTTCTCGGATCGGTGACGCAGTAAACGGCCTCAATGCTCAAATCTCGTCGAGGAAACATGAAAACCGTTGATTTGCGGGGTTTTCCACAACTCTGGATAGCTCTGCATAAATGAAACGCAGAGCCCTGCCGGACGTCTAAATATTAGGCCCAAAGATTGCTAGTATCAGGGTCAGGATGAGGGCGATGGTCGATGGTCGATGGCCAGGAGGAAGCGGAGGGGTAGAAGTATGATGAGCAGCATAAACACAGAAAAACTAGTCGGAAGGCATTGCAAACTGCAGAAACCCGTGCGCGACCACGACGGGCGTAGTCGATTCAGCGAACAACCACGCATCCTGCGTGAGGTAAATAATCTGGACCGGCGCATGTATCTAGTGCAATTCGACGACGGCGCCACCACGTTCCTCTTTCCGGACGAAGTAGTAATCCAGTAACAGGTGCGCGGCGTACAGCGCCGTTCACCGTTCACACGCAACGGATGCGCCGGTTAGCGAGTCTTAGCCGCGGCGCTCCAGTTCGAGAAAGTCGCGTGCGCGATAAAGCGCGACTATTGTTTTCGCATCGACGATATCGCCGCGACCAATCATCGCAAACGTTTCCTCGAACGGCACGCGGCTGACGGCGATCACCTCGTCGTGATCGAGCGTGCCCGCTCCCGCCGACAACTCGCGCGCCAGGTACAGCTCGATTCGCTCGTCGCAGAAACTTGGAATCGTGATAATCGACCCAAGATGGTCCCATCGCGCGGCCGCGACGCTGGCCTCTTCGCCGAGTTCGCGCCGCGCGCATTCGAGCGCATCCTCGCCGGCGTTGCGGCATCCCGCGGGAATCTCCCACATCCAGCCGCCGATCGCGTGCCGATACTGACGCAGCATCGCAACATTCAGGTCGGGGTAGAGTGCGACGATCGCGCTGGCGCCGGGATGCCTGATGACGGCGAGATCGACCTGCACGCCTCCGGGCAGCGTCGCGCTCTCGACGCCGAGGTCAACGACACCCAATTTGAGAACTGGCCGACGATTTGAAGACATTGTGCATCAAGAATGTGCGCGCCGCGCGAGTCGCGCAAGCATCGCGCGGGCTGCCCGAGCCAATTGCAGGCGATGCTTGAACGGGAGATTATCGGAGTCAGCGCAAACGGATAGCATCGCGAAAATATGAGCCGGATTCGGATTCCAATCTACTTCGATTACGCCTCGACGCTTTGCTACATCGCGTGGCGAATCGTCGGCGAGCTAGAGGACGAACTCGGTTTCGAGGCGCTCTGGAAGGGCGTGCCGATCGCGATGCGCGATTTTCGCTTCAAGCCCGGCCGTGTGCTGGGCGAGCGCGAGCGGCAAAAAGTACTGCTCGTCGCAGCGGAGACGGGCATTCGCGTCGCGCCACCGCCGAGCTGGATCGATTCGATACCCGCGCTGCAAGGATCGGAAATCGCGCGTGACGCGGGGGTTTTCCGGGCGTATCACGACGGGGTCTTTCGCGCGGCATTCGAGCAAGGCGCCGATATCGCGGATCGCGGGGTGCTCGACGCGATCGCGGAGCGCGCGGGCATCGATCGATCGAAGTTTCGCGCGGCGCTCGACAGCGGCGCGATGGCCGCACGGATAGCAGAGCACAAGCGCGAGGCCGACGAGTTTTCTGCGCTCGGTTTCCCGACGTTTATCCTGGGCGACTTCCCGATGATCGGGATACAGCCGATCGAATCGATGCGCCTGTTGCTCGCCCGCTTCCTCCGTCAGCGCGCCGAGGAACCGCAGGCCTAGCGCGCCAGGAACACCGGGCACGGCGCGTTGCGCAGCACAAACTCGGTGGTCGAGCCGAGCACCATCTCGATAATCCTGCTATGCCCATAGGCGCCGATGAAGAGCAGGTCGGCATCGTGCTCTTTGAGGAACTTCACAATTTCCTCGTTGGCGTGACCCTGCAGCAGCTTGAACTCGGCCTTGGGCGTGTAGTTCTCGAAGTAGGTGCGCGCCTCGGCCAGAGTCCGCTCACCCAGCTTGGGATCGCGCGCGCAGGTAATGACGGTTATCGGAACCCCGAGGCCGTTGGCGATTTCCGCCGCCGAGCGCATCGCGCGCGATGCGCGTTCGCTGCCGTCGTACGCCAGCACGGGACGTTTGACCTCGCGAAATCGTCTCGGCGAGATGAACAGCTGGCGCGGAGATTTGCGCGCGACGCTTTCCGCGGTCGAACCCAGCAGCCCGGTCGAGAACTTTTCGTTGACGCCGCGATGGCCGATCATGACCAGATCGGCGCTGCGCGCTCGCTCGCAAATCTGGTTGGCGACGATTCCCATGTCGAGCATGGTCTCGACGGCAAGATTCTCGCGGCGCGCCGCAGCGGCAAATTCGTCGAGCACGCCGCGGCCCCTGGCGGTCAGTACGTCGCGCATCTTGGACGAGAAATCCAGATATGGTTCCAGCCCGAGCGAACCTGATATATCATGGAAAAAGGAGCCTTCGATCGACACGATATCGACGACATGCAATCCGATCAGCGACGCATTGAAGATTCGGGCAAAATAGAAGGCGTACGCCTGTGCGTTGTGGGAGTGCTCGGAGGAGTCGATGCCGACAAGGATTTTCTTGATCAAGGGCGTGACCTCCGCGTCAATTACCGCGATAACATGCCGCGCGGTGATGTCTCAAGAGGGGGCGCGGCCGCAGCCACAATCGATTGGGCAAGCAGGCGGGTGAAATGAGCGAACTTAGCGAGGCGCGGATGATGAGAATCGTGGACGAGCTCAGCGAGGCTGCCGAGCGCGTCGGGCTCGAGGTCCGTCGTGAAAAGATCATGCGCGAAATCGGCTACCGCACGCGCGGCGGCGCCTGCCGGTTGCGCGACAAGAACCTCGTCATTATCGATCGCGATCAGCCTGCCGCCGAGCAGCTCGAAGTGATTGCCGAAGCGCTGCGCTTGCACGATCTCGAATCCTTGTATCTGTCGCCCGCGGCGCGTCGCGTCGTTCACGTCGGAGACACCGCATCCTGAGTGCTGAGATGGCGCGTCCCGGCGAAACCGCGTCGGCTGGTCACACCGTAATCGATCGCAAACCCGCGATCAGCGCGGTAGATCGGATGCATACCTTCCACGTCCGGCTCAAGGAGCGCGGGCTCAAGTCCACCGGTCAGCGCGACGACATCGCGCGCGTATTCTTCGAGCACGGCCAGCATATCAGCGCCGAAGAATTGTATGCCGAGGTCAAGAAGATCAACCCGCACGTCGGCTATGCGACGATTTACCGGACGCTGCGCCTGCTCAAGGAATGCGCGCTGTTGTACGAGCGCCATTTTGACGAGGGCCAGGCGCGTTACGAAGCCGTCGGCGAGCGCCATCACGATCATTTCATCTGCGAGCGATGCGGCCGGATCATCGAGTTCGAGAACGCCGCGATCGAGCGCATGCAAAACATCGTCGCCCGCGATCTCGGCGTGACGCTGACCCGGCACAAGATGGAACTGTACGGAATCTGCTCCGACTGCCACGCCCAGGATGGCATGTAGCCGCGATCTTCGAGCAATGTGCCGGTCGCGCCGCGCCCGAGCTGCCCTCATCTCCGCGAAGAGCGGCCGCCGGAAGGCCGGCGCCTGGTCGGCCGCAGGTCCGCCGCCGCCCTGGGAACCGCCTCGGGACCGGCGCGATGGCGATACTTCATGTCGTTGCCGCAGTGTGGACAGTTGACGTCGTCATACCTGACGACGCGTCCGCAGTACGGGCACTTGTAGCGGCGCCTTGCGACCCAGTAGAAAAACGCCGCCGTCAACCCTGCCATCAGCAGGCCGATGATTGTTTGCCGCACGAGACTTGCTCCTAACCTATTGCAGCCGCCAACCCCGTGACCGGCGAGCCGCGCGCTCCGGTTAGACGAGCCCTTCCTTCAGCGCCTCTTCGAGCGCGCCGATATTGACCCGATGCCCCTGCGCCATCACGACCAGAAATGCCTTGAGCGGTGCATCGCCCGCGGTCGCAACGTTTTCCTCGATCTTGCGAATCACCCATCGCTGGCCGCGATTGAGCAACTCGAGCTTGCCGCGAAAATTTCCGACCGCGCGCACCTTCTCGACGAAGTCGCCGGTCTTCGTCGATGGATTGCCGCCCAAGCGGCGCACGTGCGCCGCCAGCTCTCCCGCATAGTAGCCTTCGTCGTGGCCGACCTTTTTGAGCATCTCGCGCAGCTCGAGCGATTGTGCCAGCTCGGTGAGATCGTGCAGGACGCGGCCGCCGGCGCGCTCGGCTTCACCCAACAAATTGAGAAATCCTTCGAGTTGCGAGTCCACTTGCCTGCCTCCCGCATTGGTTCGCGATCAGAGCATCGGCACCACCGGACAATACGCAGCGCTGAAAATCGCGTGACCGCTGAGCGCCAGGCGAATCAGCTCGATGACCGGCGCGACGATTCGCGCAGCCGGGCGCTGCGTGATCGACGCGACCATCTTGCCCCTGGTCAGCGATTGCAGCAGTCCCGGCTGCTCGGGAAGCTCGATGATTCCGACCGGCTGATCGGGAGCGAGGCGCGCCAATCCTTTCGCGGCCGCCATCGCGTCATCGAGTCCGCCAAGCGAATCGACCAGCTTGATCTTGAGCGCCTGCTCTCCTGTCCAGACCCGTCCCTGCGCGACCGCATCGGCCTGCTCCACCGTGATATGGCGGCCGGCAGCGACCAGTTTCAGGAAGTACTCGTAGCTGCGCGTTATCTCATCCTGGAACTGCTTCGATTGCGCGGGCGTGAAGTCGGTCCACATGTCGAACATTCCGACGTTTGCTCCGCGGCTCACCGCGCCGGTGTTCGCATAAATCTTTTGCACGGCGGGCGAGACGTTGAACTTGCCGCCGAGCACGCCAATCGAGCCGGTGATCGTGCCGGGCTCGGCGATAATCTTCGCGGCTGGAATCGATATCAAGTATCCGCCCGAAGCGGCGTACCCCGACATGCTGACGACCACGGGTTTTTTCTTGGCCGTGAGCTCGACCTCGCGGCCGATGAGTTCCGACGCGAGCATCGAGCCTCCGGGAGAATCGACCCTCAAAATGACGGCGCGAACGTCGTCATCCTCGCGCGCGGACTTGAACGCTTTGGCCATGTCGTCGGAAGTCATCGCTTCGGTATTGGGACTTGAAAATGGATCGAAACCTTCGCCGCCGCGCTGGATCTCTCCCTCCCCGTAAATCACCGCGATTTGATCTCCGCCGGCAAAGTTGGAGAACAGGCTCGCACGTGCGTAATTGGCGTAGTCAATCACCTTGTGAAGCGAGCCGCCGTGGTTCTTCACGCGATCGCTGAATTCGTCTTCGTATTCGAGCCGATCCACCAGGCGCGCCTTCAGGCCCGCCTCCGCATTCAACGGCGCTTGATCGATCAGGGTCTTGATCGCGTCGGGACTGAGCTTACGCTCGGCCCCGATTGCCGCGACGATCTGATCGAACAAACTCCCGGCCAGCCCTTCGTCCTCTTCCTTTTGCGCCGGCGTGAAGTCCTTGTTGGTGAACATGTTGGCCGCACTCTTGTACTGGCCCGCCGAGGCGAAGTTCGGCGTGATCCCCAGCCAGTCGAGCGTGCCGCGCATGAACAGCTCGCGCAGCTGCACTCCCATCAGGTTGAGGTCTCCCCGCGGCATCAGCGAGACTTCATCGGCGGCGCTCGCAACAATGTAGGGCAGATTGCCCGCGCCCGATTCGCCAGCGGTCTCGATATACGCGGTCGTCCATTTGCCGTGGCTCTTGAACGACTTGATCAGTGCAACGATCTCCTGCGCCTGCGCCAGTTCCATCTCGGGGTTGATAACCTTGATTTCCAGGCCGACGATCTTCGGGTCCTTCGCACCCTGGTCGATCGCATTGCGCAGCTCGTTGAGCGCCGTCTGATGCGTACTCAGAAGGCTGAGCAGGCCGCTGCCGCCGCGCTCGACAACCGATCCGTTAAGTTCGACCGCCAGAACAGAGTTGGGCTGCACCCGATGCGAGATGTAATCCGAGAGGGCGACGATCGCGAACAGCACCGCGACTATGACCACCGTTCGAAAAATCCATCGAAAAAGCCTTCTGAACATTCACTCCTCCGAACTGCGAAAGCGCGACGCCGGGCGCGTTCCCTTGACAGTCGCAACTGACAAGGATAGCCAACCATACCCGATTCCATGGAGCCAGTCGCCGATATACAGCCGCCCGAGCCTGGCGTCCCGGGCAATCCGCGCGAACTGCTGATGAACCAGCGCGCGGCCGGCGCGATTCATCTGCGGATCGTCGCGCTCGCCTTCGCCGCCTGGATTTTCGATTTCTACGATCTGATTCTCTACTCGTTCCTGCTGGTGCCCGTTGCGCACGAACTCCATCTGACGCCGGAGCAGTCGTCGATTGCGCTGGGTACATCGCTGCTCATGACGGCGCTCGGCGGAGTCATTTTCGGCTTCCTCGGCGATCGCTTCGGGCGAAAATCAATGATCGCAACCACGGTCGCGATCTATGGCGTCGGCACCGCGCTGTGCGGATTCAGCCAGACTCTCACCCAGCTAATAGTGTTTCGATCGATAACCGGGCTCGGGATGGGCGGCGGATGGGCCCCCGGACAAAGCCTGGTTGCCGAAAGCGTGCCGGCCGAGCGCCGCGCACGATACGCAGCATACGTGCAGACGGGCGCGCCGCTCGGGGTTTTGTTGGCGGCGGCAGCGGGCGGTTATCTTGCACCCGCGATCGGATGGCGTCTGACGTTCATGGTTTCCGCCATCCCCGCCGTATTTGTCGTCGCCGCCGTGCTGAAGTGGATGCCGGAGAGCGATGTCTGGCAGCGCACGCGCACGAGTCTTAACCGCGGCGTCGACTTGCGCGCGATTCTCGTTCACAAGCGAATCTTCGTGCTGCTGTTCGTAGTCGTCCTGCTGAACTCCGAGGCGTATTGGTTCATGTACACCTGGATGCCGGGATACCTGGAACTCAAGCGCGGGCTCACGGCAGCCGGCGCCAGCCGCCTGATGATGGAAATGCAGGTCGGCGGCGTGCTCGGCTACCTGACGTTTGGCCGCGTCGCGGACCGATTCGGCCGCCGGCCCGCGTTCTGCGCATATGGGATGCTGATGGCGGCCGGCACTATCCCGCCGACGATACTATGGAGTTCAGCGCGGGCTGTGCCCGGACTCATCTTGGCTGCGATGTTCACGGCGGGATTCGGCACCGGTATCTGGGCAGGAGTCGCGCCGATGATCGCCGAGCTGTTGCCGACGCGGATTCGCAATACGTCTCTCGGACTGCTGCTCAACGTCACGCGCGGATTTCAGTTCTTCACGCCGATCCTGATTGCGGCGCTCGGCGCGCGGTTTGGTTTCGGCGCGACGCTTTCGCTCGGCGCAGTCTTCTCGACGCTCGGCGCCCTGATGGTCTGGATACTGCCCGAGACCCGCGGCCGCTCGATCACCGCGATGGATTGATCCATTATCATGGCGAGCTGCCCAGCGGCTTGTGCTTGACCGTCGAGCTGTCGAGATACGGCTCGCCACCGATATAGCTCACTTGAATCGTCGTCACGGCCTCGACGCCTTGCAGCATGAGGTCAGCCGTCATCGTTTGCGTATGCGATCCTCCGACGCCGTGGCGGCCATCGGTCAACGCCTCGGCCATCGCACGTCCCGCGGGCACCGCACCGCCGGGGCCGATATTCGGCAGCACACCCAGTATCTGCGTGATCGTCGGCGCAACGTCGGTGTTGGCCGTGGGATTGAGATCGACGAATCCGCGCCGGAAGTCCGGGCCAATCGCGGCGCAAAAATTATGAATCTCGCGCTCGCCTGCCGCGCCATGCATCCCCATCCCGGTCGTGAACGTCTGGCTGGTCCCGCTATCCTCGTACACGAGTCCCTTTACCGGATGCACCAGTTCGGCGGACTTGTTGCGGGTCGAGGCCTGCCCGGTTCCGCCGATCAGGAACGCGGGATTGCCCGGCCCGGTAAGGCCCTTGTTGTCGGCGTCGGGCTCCTCGCGAAATGAAATCACCAGGTCCGGCGAGCGCGCGGGATTGTACAGACCCACGACGCGCTGACTGAAGGTGCCGTCGATCCATCCGAGGTACGGTTTCGGCGTGCGCCGGCTGCGGCCACGACGGCTCCGCTCGTCGGGCGCGGTGGCGGGGTCGCGCGAGAAGATCGGTCCGCACCATTCCTGCGCCTCGGCAAAGTTGACGATCTTCTGCAGTATCGCGCGGCGCGACTGCGGCGTGGGAAATTCGGTCGGCGACAGGTAAACCAGGTCCGCGCCGCCGTTGGGCGCGACGATGACGTCGGTGCTGTCGTGCGATTTCTTGATTCCCGCCGCCACCAGCATTTCCGACAGAACGATTCGGAACTTAATCGTCGCGAAGCCGTGGTCCGAGACCACTATCAGGTCGGTTTTGCCCGCGATGCCCAGCGCGTCGATCGCCGCGCGAACGCGCATCAGGTTGTTGTCGCATAGGCTCAACGCCTCCATAGCGGGTATCGTGCCCAACCCTGCAATGTGTTGCGTGAGATCGGGATTGTGCTGCCAGAGGACGACCAACGCAGGCCGGCCCGCGTCCGCCGCGCGCTTGGCGGCAGGCAGAGCGTCTTCCACGGCCAGCCGCGCGAAGTACAAATCGCGCTGGTCATCGGCGATCGCGGTTTTCGAATCCGGCGGCATCGCGGCGCTTATTTTCTGGCTCACCGACTTGGGCTCGACCAGATCGTCCGACGCGAACAGGTAATCCTGGTGCGGCTCGCCGAGAATATCCTTGCCGTCGACGACCGTTTCAACGCGATTGTCAAACACCGAGGTCGGTCCCTGCTTGCCGATCACGCCAACGTAGCCGCCCTCGCGCGCGACCTCCTGCGTGATTGTGTCCAACCCGATCAAACGGCCCTTGAATCCATCCGCCCCGTTTAAATTGACGATCGCCCTGGCACCTTCCGCCCAGACCATCTGACCCTTGGAGTCTTTCGCAATCGTGGGCGCCCCCGGCTTGGCCTCAAAGGGAGAAATGTTGCCGATGGCCGGGGCCGCATCCGCCGGCACATAGAACACGTTGCCCTCGAGTCCGTTGACGCCGGGCGGCGCTCCGGTGGCGAGCGCGGTGGCGTTTACCATCGTAAGGGTCGGAAAGATCGCGTGATGGCGGTCGAAGCGCACGCCCTCGCGGGCCAGCCGGTAAAGATTCGGCGTGTCGCGTTGCGTGACGAAGTCGGGCCGCAGCCCATCCCATACCATCAGCACCACGATACGGCCGCGGCCGCGATGCGCATCAAAATGGTCTTGCGCCCGGCCAGGCGCGGCCACAAACGCGGCTGTCGCAACCATAAAAAAGAGGCGAAAAACGAGAATTTTGAGCGAGCGTCGAGTGGAGAACATTCGATCGGTCATCAAAGCGGCCCGCGACCGGCCGTGTCAATCGTTCTTCGATGAAATTCAGCGAAGCGTCGGCGTCGCAGGCGCCTGTGTCCGCGGATGCGTCTTGAAGAATTCCCAGATGACGTCGGTCGCGTTCAGATTGTCGCTCGGCTTGCCAACCCACTTCTTCGGCAGCTGATTCAGCCCGCCGGGCCACACATGCCCCAATCCTCTGACCGCGTAGTACTCGACCTCTCCGCCCTTGACGCAGCGATCGTAGGTGATTTCCAGCACGCGGTTGCCGCGAGCCGTCTGCACTTCCGGTCCGCAGCCGAGCATCCGTTCCCATTCCTTGAGCGAATCCTCGACGGGAGGGCGATCCTGAGTCCTCCGCCACGGGATTTTCACGTTGCCGCCGTCGATCGGGTTGAGCGGGTCGTCCCTGCCGATTATGAAGAGCAACGAAACGGGATACGTGAGCTGTTTTTCCCGGTACCAGAGATGGCCGGAGACGGGCGCGATCGCCGCGATTCGATTCGACAGGTTGAGCCCCACGCTGAAAGTCATCGACGCGCCGTTCGAAAAGCCCGTGCAATAGATTCGGGCCGGGTCGGCGGCGTAGCGCGCCTCCAGGTAGTCGATCATCGCGGAGATAAAGCCGAGGTCGTCCACCTTTTCCACGCCCGTCGCGCCGCGGCCGGAGCCGTCGTTCCACAGCCGCGGATTAGTCAGGAATTGGGCCGCAAGCGCAGCGCGCGGCGGAGTGCCGTCGGGAAAAACCGCGATGAAGCCTTCGCGATCGGACTTCGCGCCCCATCCCGTCTGAGCGATCGCATCCGTACCGCTGCCGCCCGCTCCGTGGAGCATAATCACCACCGGCAGTTTCGATTTGCCGTCGAATCCGGGAGGTACATGCACGACGAACGTCCGCGCCGTCTTGCTGGTGCCCGCGCCGACTTCGAGCGACTCGTTGTGATTCCCCGCCGCCGGGATCGGCTGATACGTCGGGGCGCCCGCGGTCGCGGAAAATACCGCGGTCGTCAATATCGTCGCGGCGACGGCCAGTGAGAAACTTGAAATACCTGAAATACCTAAACTGCGCATCGCTTGAGTTGCCCCGAAGCTCTGGTTCGATCCCAGCTTGATGTACGACGCGGCTGACACGTCGTTTCAAGGTGCAACTCCAATTTTGATTTGGTAGCGTGAGCGCAGAACTGCGCCGGAGAACTACGGAGGAACACCAGGTTGCGTATCGCACTGCTCGGACAGGCTGCATTCGCGGAAAAAGCGCTCGAGACGCTCGTCAATCACGGTGACGAAATCGTTCACGTCTTCGCACCGCCCGATCCGCCCGCCGGCAAGCCGGACCCGCTGGCCGCCAAGGCGCGCGTGATGGGCATCCCGCTCAGCCAGCCCAAGTCATTCAAGAACGACGCCGCCTACGAGCACTTCAAACCGCTCGACGCCGAGCTCGCCATCCTCGCGTTCGTCACCCTGATTGTTCCCGAGCGAATTCTCCACGCACCGCGCTACAAGTCGATTTGCTTTCACCCTTCCCTCCTCCCGCGCCATCGCGGCGCCAGCGGGATCAACTGGGCAATAATCCAGGGCGATGCGGAAACAGGAGTCACGTGGTTCTGGCCGGATAAGGGAATAGACACGGGACCGATCCTCGTTCAGAAGCGCGTGCCGATTGCAGAGAACGACACCGTCGGCTCCATTTACTTCAACACGCTCTTCCCGATGGGAATCGACGCGATGGTCGAAGCGGTCGATCTGATCAAATCCGGCAACGCGCCAGCGCTCGTGCAGGACGAGAGCAAGGCGACCTACGAGCCGCCGTGCCGCGACGAGCACGCGAAGATCGATTTTGCAAAACCGGCGCGCGAGGTCTTCAACCTGATTCGCGGATGCGACCCGCAGCCGGGCGCGTTCGGACGCGTCGGCGATAAACGGCTGCGGCTCTATGAGGCCGGGTTTTCAGGAAGCCGGTCGGACGGCGAGCCCGGAACGATAGTTGCGCTGGATGCGGATGGAATGAAGGTCGCGCTCGCGGGCGGGACGATTACGGTCAAGCGAGCGCGAATCGATCCGAATCCCAAAAAAGTCGCACCCGCCGACATCGCAGCTTCAGGCGATCTCCGCGTCGGCACCAAGCTGACGTAAGCTGTCCGCGCCGCCCTTATTTTGCTTTTGGTTTGAGGCGGGGATCGCCGGCCGAGACGCATACGGATTCCTCCATCCGTCTCGTCATTTCCGACTTACTAAGGGGATGCATTTTGGCCTTCCGCGTGGCCTCCGCCACTGCTTGATATTCGGATGGTGTCATTGGGTTTTCGATTGCGTCTTTTAGAGACGCCTCGCATTCCTTCGCGGACTCAAAGCTCACGCTTTTTCTCCACTTCGACAAGGGCGCACCTGCGTCAACTCTGTTGTCGACATTGATCGGCGGAATCATCAGATACCATGCAACGATCGCGAGCGCGGCGCCGTGGCGAAGCTTCATACGCGTCTCTCTATCAAGGCGCGCCGGAAAGCAAAAGATCGCGAGCCGCTCGCACCAGCCGCTGTTGCGTCTGAGTCCTTTGCGCTACGATTCCGTCGCGGTCACGAGAGGTTTACCGGGATGCGCCTGTGCATCGGAACGGCCAAGGGCATTGTGATTCTGGATCCCTCGCGCGGGGGAGTTCCGCTGATGGTGCTTGCCGATCCGTCAGCCATCTGGTGCATGGCCCAGGATGCCGCCGATCCCACGCTCATCTACGCCGGCTCAACCGAGCACGTCCGCGGCAAGGGCACGCTCGCGCGCTCGGCCGACGGCGGCAGAACCTGGACCGACATCACTCCCCCGCTCGCGCGCGAGGAAGAGGTCTGGTCGATCGCCGCCTCTCCCGCGGTGAAGGATCGCGTGTTCATCGGGACGTCGCATGCCCGCCTGTTCCGCAGCGACGATCGCGGGCGCATCTTCAAGGAATCCGACGGCTTCCTGAAAATCCCGGGGCGCGACCGCTGGACGTTTTCGCCAGCGCCGCATATCCCGCGCGTGCGTTCCATCGCCTTCGATCCGCATGAGCCTTCCACGATGTACGTCGGCGTCGAGGAGGGCGGCGTCTTCCGCTCGCGCAACGACGGCGCGTCCTTCGAGCCGCTTAACGACGGCCTCTATTGGGATGTTCATACCGTCGCGGTGGACTCGCGCGATTCGCGCCGCCTCTACGCCACCACCGGCAATGGGTTCTACTTGTCCGGCAACGCCGGCAAATCGTGGGGACAGGTAACGCGCGGGCTCAACCGCAGCTACACCGTCCCGATCCTGGTCAGCGCACCGGACAGCGAAAACGTTTTCACCGCGGCCGCGATGGGGCCGCCGCCCACCTGGCGGGTCGGACCGGTCGGCGCGGACGCGATGCTATTCCGCAGCGGCGATCGCGGCGAAAGTTTTACGCCGATTTCCACCGAACAGAGTTTTGGGCGCGGCATGGTGATGCGGCTGAAGGCCGATCCGGAGAACGGCGGCTTCTTCGCGGTCTGCAACGACGGCGCCGTCGTTCGCGCAACCGCTGACGGGTCGTCGCTCGCGACGATCGCGGAAAAACTGCCGCCCGCCTACGACCTCGCGACAATTCCATGAGCCAGCCACTGGCGGCTCTAGCAACCTGACTATCCGATTCTACCGCAGCTCCACTGGAGTCGAACCTTCGGTCACCTTCTTCGCGATTATCGCCGCAGTCGATCTCGGCACCAGCCGCGTCGCATTGGCGCGCACCCAGTTGAACCATCCCGGGATAACGCTCGGATGCTTGCCGAGCGCGTCGAGCGCGACCCGCACTACATTTTCCGCCGGCTCGCCGTGGTCAGGCCCCACGCTCTCTCCCGCCACTGCTTGGAACTCGGTCTTCGTGGAGCCCGGCTCTATCACGAGCGCATCGATTCCCGTCCCGCGCAGCTCGCCCCACAACCCCTCGCCGAACAGCAGATCGAATCCCTTGGTTGCGCTGTAAACCGCATGCAGCGGTAATGGCTGGTGTCCCGCCACCGATCCCACGATGATCACCGCGCCGCGTCCGCGCTTGACCATCCCGGGCAGAATGCGGCTGGTCAGCACCACCGGCACGACGCAGTTTACGACCACCATCGCGCGCAGCCGGTCGATTGCCAGCTTGTCGAAACGGCCCGCGTAGCCGAAGCCGGCGTTGTTGACCAGAAATGCGATCGGCAAATCCGCGACTGCGTCGGCCAGACGATCCGCGCCGTCCGCCAACGCGAGATCGACCGCGACCACCCGCGTATCGACGTGATACTTCTCCTTGAGTTCCGCGGCCAGCGCGTTCAGCCGATCTTCGCGCCGCGCCGTCAGCACTATCGACATGCCCTCGCGCGCAAGCGCACGCGCAAACTCCAGCCCGATTCCCGCCGACGCGCCCGTCACGAGAGCCCACTCGCCGTACTTCTCACGATACTTGCGCCCAATTTCTGCCATCGCCATTTCCTCCAATTGCGCCGCGGTACCCCGCGCCGCGCTCTCCGACTAGAACCTAGCAGCTTTGCCGCACCAGATACTCCGCATAGCCTCGGCTGACGCCGCAATCCCGCCGCTTGACTTTAGCGAAGAAAAAACGAAGATAGCCATGCCGTCAGATGAAAGCCGTCGCCACATTGCCCCTCTATTCGGCGCCGCCCGAAGAGCTCGGTGCCACTCGCGGCGTCGAGTTTATCGAGATGCCGGTGCGGCAGATTCTCAATCGATGCGACAGCCCGCGCGTGCCGTTTCGATGGACTATCAACCCGTATCGCGGCTGCGAGTTCGGGTGCGTGTATTGCTACGCGCGCTACACGCACGATTTTCTCGAGCTGCGCGATCCGATGGACTTCGAGCGCAGAATTTTCGTCAAGCGGATGGCGGCCGAGGTCCTGGCGCGCACGCTCTCGCGCACGCCAATCGGCGCCGACGCGATCGCAATCGGCACGGCGACCGACCCGTATCAGCCGGCCGAGCGAAAGTATGGGCTGACGCGCTCTATGCTCGAAGTTTTAGCGCAGTTACCGGGGCTGGACCTGTCGATCACGACCAAATCCAGCTTGATCGTTCGCGACCTCGAGTGGCTCAAAAGGATTAATCGGCGCTCGAAGCTATCGGTGAACTTCTCGCTGATAACGCTCGATCGAAAACTGCAACGAATCCTCGAGCCGCGAGCGCCGCGCCCGGGCCTGCGGCTGCGCGCGCTATTCGAGCTGGCGCGGGCGGGTATCCGGTGCAACGTGCTCATGATGCCGATGATTCCGGGACTGACGGACGATCCCGAGGCGATCGAGAGCGTGATTGCGGGGGCGCATCATGCGGGCGCGTCGGGCGTGCGGTGGCGTTCGCTGTTTCTGAAACCCGCGGCGGCGCGCCGATTCATTCCGTTCGTCAAGGAGCGATTCCCGCATCTGGCGGAGCGTATCGACATGTTTTACGCGCGCGCCGAGTACGTTGCGCATGCGTATGACGATCGGATGGGCGCGATTTTCGATCGCATTCGCGCGCGCTATGGCTTCCCCATCGACCATGAACGCTGCATGGTGCAACCTCCGGTCGCACCGCAGGCGCCCCGACAGAGCTCGTTGTTTTCCTAGTACTGGGCGCAGGGGTCACCCCTGTTGGTGCGCGGAGCGGGACTTGAACCCGCACGGTATTGCTA
>CALAOW010000027.1 GCA_937889395.1 uncultured Pseudomonadota bacterium
CGGTAATCGGAGTGTTCGGCATGCCGTCGTTCAATTTTCCGATCGGCTATGCGTTTATGCGCAATCTCACGTTTAGGATCGGCCTTGCGAACATCAACGCGCACATCCCGGAACTGGCGCGCCTGATAGAACGCGGCACAATCGACCCGCGCCCTCTGATAAGCCACGTGATGCCCCTGGCCGACGCAGCCAAGGGCTACGAAATCTTCAGCGCAAGAAAAGACAACGTGATGAAGGTGCTGCTGAAACCCTGACCCGTCCCGGCCCTGCCCAAGCTTGAACTATTGGCCCGCGTCCGGCGGGCTGTCAGACGCGGAAATTGCGGCGGTACACGGCCGCGAATCTACTTCACCATCGAGGCGAGCCTGCCGGCGATCACTTCGCGCGCTTCGCCCGCTATCTGTCGCACGATCCCGGCGGCGGGCATGATGTCGTGAACCATACTGACCGACATTCCCGCGTAAAAGGGGAGTTGCTCGACATCGCCTTCGATATTTTCCGACGGCGTCATCACCGAATATTTGATCAGCGGAACGTCAGCGCCGGGACGCTTATATGATCCGATGACCTGCCCTTCGCCCGGGCGCTTGCCGCTCTCGGGACGTCCTGCGCGCTCCCATTCTTCCACGACCCTGGTGCGGAGCACGCGATGAGGCGCCTTGGGCCATCCGATGTCGAATAGCTCGGTATGGATCGTCTCCTCGGCCTCGGCATCCAAGACCCGTTGTTTGTAGATGGAATGCGCCGCCGCTTCATTCGACGCCAAAAAGCGCGTACCGAACGCTGCGCCGTCCGCGCCAAGCGCCAGCGCAGCAGCGAGCCCACGGCCGTCGGCGAATCCTCCCGACGCCAGCAGCGGCAGATTGGGGCCGATCGCATCACGCGCGGCAGGGATCAAGGCAAGCGAAGTAGTGGTTCCGCGCACATGGCCGCCAGCCTCGAATCCCTGCACCATGATCACGTCGGCGCCGGCGTCTTTGGCGGCAACCGCCTCTGCAACCGAGCCGCATTGCCAGATCACTTTCATTCCCGCCTTCTTCACCTGCGGAACATGCTTGGCGGGGTCGCCCCAAAAGAACGTGATCGCCTGGATGGGTTCCTTCAGCAGGGTCTCGACCACGCCCGGCGCAAGGAACGGAACCAGCAGGTTGCCAGCGGCTTCTTCGTGATCCTTCGCGCCGTGGAGATTTCGTTCTGGATCGCCTCGGGATTCAGCCCCACGAGTGCCAACGTCCCGAGTCCGCCCGCCTCGGAGACCGCGCCGGCAAGCTCGGCGAGCGACACTCCGCCCATTGCGGCGGAAACGATCGGATATTCAATCCCGAACAGTTCGGTGATCCCCGTCTTGAACATAGCCCAACCTCCAGCGATTCAATGCTTTGTCGCCTTTAACCCGGAATTTCCATACAGGGACCCAGCCCCCGCCGTAGTAGGTCCACATAGACTGGCGTAGCATCGCTTCCATTTGCTCCCATGACGAGCATGAACGCGGTGGGGGGGTGTCAGACGCGGAAGTTGCGGCGGTACACCAGGTAATTCGCGCAGACCTTGGCTCCCAGCTTCTCCGCCGTCCGCCGCGACGGCCAGTTGTCGTCCAGCACCAGCGTGTAGCTAAGATACTTCGTGCCCTTGCGGATCAGTTCGAGAAACGCGTACGAAGCCATCGCCAGGTTGACCCCGCGCCCGCGCGCCGCTTCGCGTACACCGATTCCGAGTGTGTTCAGCTTTTCCGAATCTGCGATCTTCCGCCCCGATCCGAGGATCGCGGCCGACGAAACGTCCGGCGTGACGAAAAGCGCCCCCACCGCCGCGCCCTCACGGTACGCCATAACCGAGGTTTCGTGCCCTCCGCTGAAGGCGAGCATCGCGTCAAACAGCGTACCTTCCTCGCGCGTAGTCGGAACGTGCCCCCAATGCCGCTTGAATGCGTCGTTCATCACGTCGATGAAATCTGCCACTCGCCGGTCGTTCGCGATTTCTTTCGCCGGCACGATTTCGAATCCTGCCCGCCGCGCCGCTTCGAGCGCGCTCTCGTAGCGCGCGACCAGCTCTGGCGTCACTTCGATCTTGTAATCGACCATCCCCTTCTCGGTCTCGAAGCCCGCATCCTTGAGTAGCGAATGGTAATAGTCGGGATTCTGCCTGAGCAGGTTGGGCGGAAGCAGTTCGTATTCATCGATCACGAAGGGAAAATCGAGCGGGAAGAGATCGCCCACGCGAGCGGCGATTGTGCCGCGTGACTCAAGCCATCGGCACACTTCGTCCATGACCAACTTGACCGCGTCGCGAGCGCCCGGCATTGCCTCGAACATCACGACGTGGCCCAGACGTTCGTTCCAATGGTGGCAGTAGCGCTCGTCAACTACAGCCACGGCCCGCGCGACCAACTCGCCACCGTCGCGCGCGGCGATAGGGCGTCTCGTCCGCCCCTCGCAGAACGGACTCTGGCCGATCAGAAACGGCAGCTCGATCTCCGCCGACGCAGGCCAGCGGGCGCTGCGATAGGCGTAAACGCGGTCGTGGAACCCAACGAATTCGGTCAGCGACGCATTGTCTTCGGGGAACTCGATTCTGATTGCCATCCGAACTCCAAGCCGGGCTTCGCGGCGCGCTATTTCAAAGCCGGTCGCTACCGCCGAGCGTTCGGCGATACGCGTCTATGGACCCTTTTGAGTCTCCGATTCCAACTCCGCTATAAACCCGACGGCCCCTCTGTGCAAGGTTCCGGGTCGGTTTTGGTCAACGGCCTTTCCAGCGGCGGCGCGGGCCCGCACGCCGCAATTCAGCGCGGAAGCCCGATCGCGAATTCAGGAACGAAGCAGCTTCGGGCCGAAGAAGGCCAACCAAACCGCCGAGCCCACAATCCACACGGCGGACGCCCATCCGACGTGAATGAAGTAGGTATCACTGGCATCGGCCGCCAGCCTCGCGCACAGCGCGATCACGAATGCCGCGCCCAGTATGATCACCGCGGGCTGCCTCCCAAGCGCGAGTTGCTCCATATTCAGATGGCTCATCGCGACGTGGGTGCCTACTCCAAAAGCCATCAGGCTAAAGCCGCCAATATAGAGGATGTGCAGGGCCGGCACGCGATAGTCGGGCCAGATTGCCGAGGCGATCAATCCCACTGGCATGAGCCACACCGCGAGCCACACCAGCTTGCGGTGCGCACCCGGCTTGCCGGGCCGGCGCAATGCCCCGCCTCCGAACCCCAGTCCGATCGCAACTACCATCGCGCGAAACAGCGGGCCACTTCGTTCAAAGCCAAGCTGCTCAAGCAGCAAGCTTGCAAAGATCGCAACCCCGGCTGCCGCATATGCGAGCGCCTTCCAGGCTTCGCGAGGCGCGGAGCCCAGGTCTGGAGGCGGAGGTGCGCCGCCCATGACCGGCAGAACCAGACTGCCGATGCCAACCGCAAGGCAGAGAAATACGCCCTGCTCGACCAGTAGCACACCAAGATGGCCGCTCGATGGAAGCACGGCGTTCGCGTCGGACGCGGCGATCAGGACGGCGCCCCCCAGACCCTGTACGGCGGCGATGGGCAAGAGCACGAAGGCGGCCGGCGGGCGGCGGCCCGCAGCGCGAACCAAAAATCGACGCAGCGCAAACTGGATGAGCAGCACCAACAGCGTTGCGTACGCGATTTCGGCCAAAGCCCACGACTCGATAATCGCGGCGCCAGTAGTGACAACCAGCACTGCCACCAACGCCGCCATCTCCATTCGCCCAACTGGCGGAGTTTGCGTTCGGCGCGGCAGCGCGGTGAGTAGAAAACCCACCGCAAACGCCATCATGAACGCCTGCATCTGCACCATGCCGTGAAAGCGGCACGAATAGGTCGCCGTGACTCCGGTGGTGTAGAGCAGCCAGTGACCTACACCGATCCACGCGAAGAGGACGCCGAGCGGAAAGAACAGCCGGAACGGCTCGCTCCGCCAACGCGAGATGGCCGCAGCCGGCTCGAGCGCCGCGCGTTCAACTGGCACAGGGATACATGAACTCGCCTGGCGTTTTCACTTGGCTCTCGATCTTGAACCTGCTCCCCGGCGCGACGGCACCAAATTTCTTCTGTTAACCGGGACTTCCAGTCTGAATCCTGATTCTTACTCGCACGGACACCAGACGGTTTGCAAACGCAAGGTTCCGGGCCGGTTTTGGTCCACGGCCTTTCCAGTGGCGGCGGGAGGGGATAGTTTCGCGTCTGGCGGGCTGCGGCCGCATGCGGTTCAATAGCAATCGAGGTGTCAGCGATGGCGGAAAGTGTAATCAAAGTTCGAGTCGAGGGTGAGCTCGCGTATATCGTGCTCAACCGGCCTGAAAAGCGCAACGCGATTAACCAGGCGATGCTCCGCGCGATTCCAGAGGCGCTCGACGAGGTCGATCGTCCCGAGGTTCGCGCGATTATCATCTACGGCGAGGGACAGGCGTTCTCGGCGGGCATCGATTTCACCTCGCTCGCCAACGACACCGGCGCGCAGGGCGGTCACGGCGGCGGCCCCGATATGCAGCACTTTCGGCGCTTTGTCGCGGAGTCGCAGGCGTCGCTGAACCGGCTCGAGAGTATCGAGAAGCCGGTGATTGGCGCGCTGCATGGCTTCGTCGGCGGACTTGGGCTCGAACTGGCGCTCGCGTGCGATGCCAGAGTGGCCGCGGCGGGCGCGCGGCTGGGGATGCCGGAAGTGCGCATCGGCCTGGTGCCCGACGTGGGCGGCACAACACGGCTTACGCGAACGGTCGGTTATGCACGCTCGAAGGAGCTGATCATGACGGCCCGGATGATCGAGGCGTCGGAGGCGGAACGGATTGGGCTGGTGAATCGCGTCGTCGCCGAAGGTGCGCATATCGCGGCGGCAGAAGAGCTTGCGCGCGAGATGGCGCGCAACGCGCCAATCGCGGTCGGGCTGGCCAAGCGGATCATCGACAAAGGCCACGGCCTGGACAAGATGACGTTTCAGGAACTCGAGGTGCTGGCGCAGAGCTCGCTGATCGGCACCGAAGATTTTCGCGAGGGCGCGGCAGCGCTGGCACAGCGGCGCGAGCCGCGCTTCAAGGGGCGTTGAGGCGAATCTCGAAGCCGGCCTCGAAGGTCTCGCCGGGCGCGAGTTCGCGCATCCCTGCCGCGATTGCACGGGCCGCGAGATTGAAGGCATCGGGCGCACAGGTGTACGGCTCGAGCGCGACCACCGGGCTGTCCGCGGGAGCATAGACGACGAAGTCGCCGAACGCGGGATCGGCGCGAATCTCGAGCGCAATTTTCAGCGACGGATCGATAAGCCGCGCGCGCGGCGCAGACCCATCGTTGTTCACTGTTCGCTCCGCGATCGGCGCCATGCGGAATGCGTCGTCGTAAGTGTCAGCTCCAAGCGGACGCGGCGCGCGAAGATCATACTTGCCCGCCAACGGCTCGGCGGCAGCGGTGGGTATGAGGCGCGCGTCGAGCGGCCATCGAGCGTTGGCGTCGAGCTGAATCAGCATCGCATCGCGCAGGCCTGTGGGATTGAGAGGGGCGTGAAAGTAAGGATGCGCGCCGAATCCGAACGGCATGACTGAGCCGCCCGTGTTGGTAATGCGGGCCTTCAATCTCAGTCCATTACCAACTTGGTAGTCTATCTCGAGCACGAATGGCCACGGCCAGATCGAATTGAGATCCGAATAGTCCGACGAATCGAGAATCGCGGTGACGAAGTGCGGTCCGCGCCGCGTCACGCGGAAGACGCGTTCGCACGCGAAGCCATGGATCGCGTGCCCGCGTGCGGGCTCATTCACCGGCAGCCGATATTCGCGGCCCTTGAACGTGAAGCATGCGCCGGCGACGCGGCCCGGCCACGGAAAGAGAATCGGAATGCCGCCGCGATGCGGATGCTCGCGCCATGCGTCGGGATTGGCAGGGCCCGCGATGACCTCGAGCGTGCCGGCGCGGTAGCCCAGGCATTGGCATCCGGCGTCGGGCACAATCACGGCGCGCTCGCTATCCGCTTCAAGCGTTATGAGTTCCACGGTGATGGTTCAATCCGAGGAGAGTTCAGCCGCAAGGGTTCGGCCCGAGAATCGGGTGCTCCCTCAAGTGGGTTAAGCACGTTGTGCGGCGCGATGAAACGGCGAACTACAATCGCGCGCTATCTCGAAATGCCGGAACTGACTAGTGGTCGCGTCCGCCGCGGCGTTCGCCACCGCCAGCGTCACCACCACCACCGCCACCGGCTCCGCCGGTGCGCGCCTGCGCTTCGTTGACGCGAATCGGCCGGCCCTTGATGTCGCGGCCGTTCAGTTTTTTGATCGCGCCTTCGGCATCCTCATCGGTCGCCATCTCGACGAAGCCGAATCCCCGCGAGCGGTTGGTGGCGCGGTCGATGATGACTTGCGAGCTGTCCACCTTTCCTGCTTCTGAAAACGCGTCGAGCAGATCCTGGTCGGTCACAGTCCAAGCCAGATTCCCTACATACAGTCTGCGGCCCATTACCCTCTCCTCGCGCGCGACCCGGCTGCCCCGCAGCGTACTCCGTCTGTATCTATAGGCATTCGGAAGCCTGATCGGCGGTACAGACAGCCAAGTGGCGGGGCGATACCTACGGCGCGCATCTAGTCCCAATTCCGGAATGCTTATAGCATCGCACCAAGCGCAAACATAGTACTTTGTGCTCTTCCTATCCAATCCCCGAGCTTTATTTCTTGGTTTGCCCCAAAATGGCTACTTGCTCGCGCATAGGGCAATACCCGTCCCAAATCCGCCTATCGGTGACCAGAAATTAGGCGATCAGCGTGCGAGGTTCGGGAAGCGGTTAACAACTTGATAGCGTAAAGGTCAGTGGCGGATAGGAGTTATGACTGCCGAATCGACCGAATGTCTATGCATGATAATGTATGCATTATGATTCCTGATTGATTCTAAAATCGCTATATCGCACGAGGGCGCCGGTCGACTATCGTTCCCCGATTTCAGTTTTCAACCGTGTCGTCGCAAGGCTCCCCGCACGGGGATGTAGTCGAAGAGCGCACCGGCTAGCGCGCAAGTCAGCGAAGATAGCAATCGCGAGGGCGACTGACGCTTGAACTGATCGGCGAAGCGTCCGCGACGTTCGGCCGGACCACGACGAGATCAAGTTCCTTTTCCGGACGCGAACCATGGCTGGCAGGCGACGGCGTTTCAGACACTGACTGGAATATCGGCGAGTCGATCTGAGTATCTGCCAAATAACTTTGAGCGCTGCGCGAAGGAGTCTGATGGCGTCGCGGGCCAGTGACGAGCCTTTGTAGATCGCTCGTCAATGGCAAACCGATCATGTCAGGTGCGGAGTTTTCACTTTTCACGGGCACCGAAAGACTAGAACAGAAGAGGCATTGAGAACACCCGGCGCTATATCCAATTGACTGATGTTGATAATGGACAAAATGACTTTGATACTTGTAGGATTAGGTTTGATTGTGTATATTCAAAGTTGATTTGTACTGACCAATTCCCCGAAAGGAGATTGCTAAATGCCTCGACAGAAAGCCTCTCGCGGAACGGTATCGGCATTCCAACAAGTACAGCGCCAAGCGCGCACTCTGCTCATGAATCTGCGCAAAGACATCCGCTTGAAAGAGTCGCTACTGAGTAAACTCAAAGAAGAGGAAGCGCGGCTGGGATCGTTGATCGGTCGTGGGGGCGGTGGAGCGAAAGCGGTCAGCGGCGGGCCACGCGGCCGGGTCAATTGGCGCAGCGTGCTTTCGGCGCTTCCCAAGCAGTTCAAGGCCGCCGACGTGCGCAACGTGCGGGGACTCAAGCAGAAGCGGCCGTCGGAGATATTTGCGGCGATCACGCGATGGATCGATGCCGGAGCTGCAAGGCGAAGGGCACGCGGAGTATACGAAAGAGTCTAACCGAGGCTTCGCGCGTACCGGCGGCAATGCGGTATCGCGCAATGAGAGCAGAGTTGAGCGGCGCCGCGAATCATCAGCTGCGCCGTTTTCTATTGCTCAATTCATCTGAAGTTTCGCAGCGTCGTTGTGCGTTCCAATTGTGCTCCGAATAAACTCCGCGCATCGAAGTGACAGCAACGCAAGGTTGCTATAAGTTTGTTCTGAAATCTCATTCGCGTGCGAAAGAGTCAGACTACATGGCCGTGATGACGATTGAATGGCGGGCGGACACCGTCCGTATGATCGATCAGCGCCTGCTTCCCGCGCGCGAGGTAATTCGAACCTATCGCGACTACCGTGGCGTCGCGCGAGCTATCCGCACGATGGTGATTCGCGGCGCACCCGCAATCGGCGTTGCCGCTGCCATGGGCGTCGCGCTCGGCATCAAGGGCACCGCGGGCGCGAAGGCGAGAAAACGCTTCGCGCTGGTCGCAAAAGCACTCACGGCCACGCGGCCAACCGCAGTAAACCTGGCGTGGGCAGTGGATCGAATGGGCCGCGTCCTCGACGACAGCCTCTCGCTCGACGCGGCAGAATTGTTTCGCCGCATGCGCGCGGAGGCGATCGCGATTTACCATGAAGACCTGGCGGCGAATCGCGCGCTGGGCCGGTTCGGCGCCGAACTCATCGGAGACCCGGCCACAGTGTTGACGCATTGCAACGCCGGCGCGCTGGCGACGGCTGGATACGGGACGGCGCTCGGGGTGGTCCGCGCCGCTCGCGACGCGGGCAAAAAGATCCGGGTGTTCGCCGACGAGACGCGGCCATTTTTGCAGGGCTCGCGCCTGACCGCGTGGGAACTGCACAAAGATCGGATACCGGTGACGGTGATCGCTGACAACATGGCGGCAACGGTGCTCTCGCAGAACAAGATCGATTGCGTCGTGGTGGGAACAGATCGCACGGCAGCCAACGGCGACGTCGCGAACAAAATCGGCACCTACCCCCTGGCGGTGATGGCGCGGCGCCACGGCGTGCCATTTTACGTCGCGGCGCCGCTGTCCTCGATCGACCTGGACTGTCCCGACGGCGCGGCGATACCGATCGAAGAGCGCTCGGGCCGCGAGCTCACCGAGTTCGGCGGCAAGCAGATCGCGCCGAAGGGCGTCAGCACGTATAACCCCGCGTTCGATGTCACGCCGGCCGAGCTGGTGACCGCGATCATCACCGAACGCGGCGTCGCGTATCCGCCGTACACGCAGAGTTTGCGCGCGCTGAAACTTGGACGATAATCCGATTACCCAACGCGAGCGACGCGCCGCCTACTCGTCAAACTGATCCAGGTACTCGGAAAGTCCATAGCCAATCTTGCCGTCCCAGTTCCATTCGGTCATACCTTCTGCGATTCGAGTGACTACACCGGCGCGCCGGTTGCGCAGCGGAATCATCGATAGCACTTTGCCGGTAATGACTATTGGCGCTCCACCGTCAGCGGTCTCACAGGTCACCCTGATCTTATCGTGCAGCTGCTGCTCGCCGATGAATTCCGTTTGAACATCGACCTTCACGATATTGAGAATCGGTTGGCCTTTGCGCGCAATGAATCCTCCCGGGCGTTCGCTGCCGTCGCGATTCACCGTGATTGTGGCCATCGCGCCAAGACCCTCATCGAAGTTCATCGTAAGCCATCGGTAGAACTTGGGCGCCTGCCAATAGCGCGGCCCCCAGCTATGATCGCGCAGACCAAGCGCGTCGATCTTGAACTCGCGTTCCGCGCCGCCGGTCGTAAGCACGAGTTTTCCCGTAGCGCGGCCGAGCTGTTCCAGGTGCCCCTTGGCGAATTGAGTTTCGGGGTCAGCGGAAACCTTCGGCGAGACCCATTGATCTCCACTTTTTTCGCGCACTTCGCCGCCCCATCCGGGAGAGACCGCCACATAGTCAATTTTGAGCGCCGCTTGCGAGTATGGATTATTTTTGAACGCCTTGGCTGGATCGGCCATCTCGAGCGGATTCTTCAGAATGCAGAGTTTGCCATTGTAGCTGACGCGATGGCGTTCGAACGGCTTGATGACTTCGAACTTTGCGCCGCCGGCGTTGTGAGCGTCGTTGTTCTTGATCTCGGGCCGCTGAAACATGAAGCCGACGGTTCCGTCCGGCAGGTACAGGCAGGCGGTCATTTCGGCGTAACCTTCGTTTGCGCGATTGCCCAGTCTGATGAAACCGCCGAGGCGCTGACCACGATCGTAGAAATTATAGTATGCGCTCTCGTTGTAGTTAGACTCGCCGGTGTTGGGATGCATCAGGTCGTCTTGATCAAGTAGTACTACTTTGAGTTCAGGCATTAGTCAGATCTCCTTGTTCGCGTTGCGAATTGCGATGTCGCTCTCGAGGTAGCGCGGATTCGCGATACGCAGTTTGTCCTCGACGCTCTGGCGCACAACCGCAAGTACTTCCCCCCGCCTAGCGCCCTCGTCCGCCTCGCCCGCGCGAATCTTCGCGGTCAACTCCTCGCCCATGCCGGCAGCGGCGGCGCGCAGATCGTCGAGGCTGTGCAGATGCGGCGCGTCGTGCCCGAGCAGCCGCGCAAGCGCCTTCACCTCGCTGCGAACCAGCGGATCTTCCAGTTTTATTTCACGCGCGACGATTCGCATGACGTTGGCAACCACTCGCGCATGGAACTGACGCGCGCCTTCAATTGCCGGAACGACTTCGCGATCGACAAAGTCGGCGGCCGCTTCGAGCAATTCAACTGAAGTGGGGCGGTCCTGCATATTGATTACTCACATTACGGTTGACTAATTGGTAAACGGCCATCGACGCGAATTACCATGTTGCTATTCGATCAAATTCAACAGCTCGAGCTCCGTTTCGGCAGTCCGCCGTCCGATACTGGCCAGTTCGACGCTTTTTACGAATCCGTCGATATGGGTGCGGGCCTGGCTGATGGTGATTATGCCCCAACGCAGATTGCCGAAGACCTCCCAGAATCGAGCCGCTTCGGGATCAACGGCGACGCCACTGGCTTTTTCGTAGGCGTGGAAAAAATCCTCGCGAGAGCCAAGCCCTCCGACCGGCTTCTGATCATTACCGAAGCGCCACGCCCGCACGCACATCCAGCCGACATCCTCCATGGGATCGCCGAGATGCGCCAACTCCCAATCGAGAATCGATCGCACGCCTTCGGGGCCAAAGACAACATTGCCGATTCTATAGTCGCCGTGCACGAGCGTCTTGCGTGGCGTTTTCGGAACGCGCTTCAGAAGCCATCGGAATGCCAATTCGAAGGCGGGATGCGGTTCGAGCGCGAGGAATCGAAAGGTTTCTTCGTAGCGTTTGACCTCGCTCAGCGCCGCGTTGTCGCCCGGCTGCGCCAGGAAGTCGAGCTTGTGTTTGACGGGATCGATTCGATGAATCTTCGCGAGGATTTCGGCGAGTTGCGCGGGCATCACTTCGCGCGCGCGGGCGTAAGTGTCGTCGCGGAGCAGGCGACGCGCCAAAGTTTCACCATCGATCCGCTCCATGATGAAAAATGCGGAACCGAGAACGGCCGGATCTTCCGAAACCCAGAACACCTCGGGAACCGGGATGCGTTCTTCGAAGGCGGCCCGGATCACCATGAACTCGTGACGGCGACTGGTGGAGATATTGTGGGCGCCGGGATCGCGCCGCAGCACCATCGCGCGCCGACTCGTTTCGCCGCCGCGCTCCATCGCGCAATCGAACGACCAGATCTCGCGCGACGCGCCGCCAGGCATCTTGCGAAAATTCTCGATCGCGACGCTGTCGAAACGGCCCTCGGTGCGGATGAAGCCGGTCAGCCGCCGGACCATTTCGCCGGGTTCAATTCTCTCCATTGCGCGCACTCACTCCCGAACTAGAATGAGTATCACGAAATCTTCGCGCTTCGCACACCAGCGACGTGAGCACTTGAGGGTCAAGCGCGATGTCCCACTTTCTGCGCAATCCCATCACCGAGCAGGTTGAAGCCGAGAATCGAAAGCCCGATCGCGAGGCCGGGCGCAGTCGTAAGATGCGGGGCGACGAGCAGGAACGCGCGGCCAGCGTCAAGCATGTTGCCCCAACTGGGCGTGGGTGGCAGCGCGCCCAGGCCAAGAAATGAAAGCGCGGCTTCGGCGCCGATGATTCCGCCGATTCCGAACGTCGCCTGCACGGCAAGCGGTCCAACGACGCCGGGGATCAGATGGCGCATCAGCAGGCGCGACCGACTGGCGCCCAGGCTCTGGGCAGCGAGAACGTAGTCGCGCTCGCGCAAGGTCAGCACTTCGCCGCGCACGATGCGCGCGTAGCCGGTCCATCCCATCGCAGTTAGCGCGATCGCGAGATCGATCAGGCCCGGTCCGAGAATCGCCGCCAGCGCGATCGCAAGCAGGATTCCCGGAAAGGCGAGGACGATATCCACGCCGCGCATTACCAGGTTGTCGATGCGACCGCCTGACAGCGCGGCGGTTGCGCCAATCAGGCTGCCAACGACGAGCGAGATCAAAACGACGACGGTGGAAATCGAGAGGGAAAGCCGCGCGCCAGACAGGACACGGGCGAGCACGTCACGGCCGAGCGCGTCGCAACCAAACGGATGCGCGCGGCTGGGCCCGGCGAGCGTGTTTGCAAGGTCGATCGACAAAGGATCGGCGCGAAACAGTAACGGACCCAGGATCGCAGCGGCAACGATCGCGGCAACAGTAGTCACTCCAATAGCCAGTGACGGATTGCGGACGCGCACGATCACGAGATTCTCACTCGCGGGTCTACGATCGCATAAACGAGGTCGGTCGCCATGTTCACGATGACGTAAGTAATCGCGAACGTGAGTACGCATCCCTCGACCACCGGATAGTCGCGCGCCCCTATCGCGCTAATCAGCAGGCGGCCGATGCCCGGCCACGAAAAAATCATTTCAGTGATGAGCGTGCCGCTCAGCAGCGCGCCCATCTGAAGTCCGATGATGGTCACGACGGATGTGAGCGCGTTCTTAAGGCCGTGGCGAACAAGGGCGGCCCGCGCGCTCAACCCCTTGCTGAGCGCGGTGCGCATATAGTCGCTCTCGCGCACGCGAATCAGGCTCTGGCGCAACATCCGCGCAAGGATCGCGGCAAGCGCGGTGCCAACCGTGACCGCGGGCAGGACCAGATGCTCGAGACCCCCGCGGCCGGTGAGCGGCAGCCAGCGCAGGTCCAGTGAAAACAAAATCATGAGCAACGGGCCGAGGTAGATGTGCGGAATCGAAATGCCGACAATTGCAAATCCCATCGCGCCCAGATCGCCGGCGCCGCCGGGATTTGAACCCGCGATTATTCCCAGCGGAAATGCCAAAAACACGGCGACCAGCATCCCCGCGGCAGCGAGCTCGATTGTGGCCGGAAAGCGTTCGGCGATGAGACGCGAGACCGGCTTGCGATATGAAATCGATTCACCCAGATCGCCGACGGCGAGTCCACCGAGATATGCCGCGTACTGCTCCAGCAGCGGACGGTCGAGGCCCAGCTGATGCCGCATCCCAACAATGTTGGCGGGCGCCGCGGTCTCGCCAAGCATCGCAACCACCGGATCGCCCGGCACCAGGTGGATAATCGCGAACGTCAGCGTCGCCACACCGAGCGCGACGGGTACGAGCGCGAGCAAGCGCCGGACCCCGTAATTTATCACTGGATCACTGCGACGGCTCTCCGCCGCCGCCGGGGCCACTGAGCGTCACCGTCGCGAGCGAACGGAAGCTGCCATTGGGATATGCATCGAAGCCAACCAGCCGTCGATTCATCACGGCCACATTGTCGACCCACCACAGCGAAACGTACGGCAGTTCCTCGGCGGCGAGTTGCTGCACCTGTCCGTATATTTCTTTTCTCGCTTCAGGATCGACAGTACTCATTCCCGCTTCGACCAGGCGATCCATCGCAGGGTTCGAATAGTAACCTCGATTCTGTCCGTGCGGTGGTGTCTTCTTCGAATCGAATACCATGCAGTAGCTATTCGGATCGTTGATTCCGACCCATTGCAGCGAGGTCAGGTCGAAACTTCCGGCCTGAATGTCCGCATAATAGGTAGCGAAGTCGAGCGTCCGGATAGTCAGCTCGATGCCCACTCGTTGAAGCATCGCCTGAAATACCTCGCCCAGCCGCGCGCCTTCCGGAGTCGTCTTGTATTCGAATCGCAGTCCACGCATTCCGTTGCTTCCGGCCGTATAGCGAGCCTGATCCAGCAATTGACGCGCTTTTTTCGGATCGTAGGAATAGGTAGTGACGTTGCCATCGTATGCCCAATTCTCGGGCGAGAGCATGCCGGTAGCTATCCGCGCAGTACCACGCAGGATGGTATTGACTATTGTATTGCGATCGATCGCATAGGCGATGGCGCGACGCACGCGCACGTCGCGCAGGCGGGGATCGCGAAAGTTGAAAGACAGGTATTTGTAGGTCGTGCCGGGAGTTTTGCTGACTTCCAGAAACTGGTGCGATCCGAGCCACGGCAGCACGTCGTACTCGATATTGTTTCCCGAGAAGTCGCAAACGCCCTCTGCCAGTTCTAGCGCGCGCACGGTAGGGTCGGGAACGATCTTGAAGAGGATCGATCGTGGTGCGCCTGACGGATAAATACAATAGGGATTGCGCTCGAGCTGCGCAGCTTCATCGCGCGCGTAACCAACCATCTGAAACGGACCGCTGCCGATGGGAGCGGCTGCGATTCCTTTTGAGGGCAGCGGAGTACCTGCGGGTACGATACCCTCCGTCGCCAACTCAAGGGCGGGCGCGTACGGATGCGCGGTGGTCATGACGACCGTGTAGTCGTCGGGCGCATCGATTGACTTCAACTCCTCGATGCCAGCCCGTTTTGCCGACATCGACTCGGGCGCGAGAATCGAATCGTAAGTGAATATTACGTCGGCCGCCGTCAGTTCGCGGCCGTCGCTAAAGCGCACTCCGTGCTTAAGATGAAAGACAATTTCCGTTGGCGAAGGACGCTCGATGCGGTCGGCGAGATGGCCGACAAATTGGCCGTTGCGGTCGGTCTTCACCAGCGAATCGAAAATAAGTTCGTTGATACGCGACGAGGTCGCGTCGGTCGCAAAGCGCGGGTCGGTCGAGGTCGGCGAGGTTTCGATATCGACCTGGATCGTCCCGGGCGAACGATCGGTGCGATAGCGGCCGCATCCCGCGAGCGCGACGAGCGCCGCCGCAATCTGCGCGACCAATCGCAGCCGAGCAGTGTTTTCGCTGATCCACACGGTGAGCACGCCCGTTTCGGGTTATTCCCGATTGGCGCGATAATAACAGATTCGATGCGAGACGTTCGCATTTCGCTTTTCCCTTTTCACTGGTTACGAGGTGACGATGAGTAAAGATTGGCGCGCAAAGATCGGGCTCCGTCAGGGCGACCTTACGGACGCGGATGTGGATGCGATCGTGAATGCCGCGAACAACGACCTGATGCTGGGCGGCGGCGTCGCGGGCGCGATTCGCGCCAAGGGCGGGCCGGCGATTCAGCAGGAATGCGACCGGATTGGCCCGATTGCACTCGGCGAGGCGGCGATTACGGGCGCGGGGCGCCTCCGTGCGCGGCACGTAATTCACGCCGCGAGCATGCGGCTGGGAGAATCGACGTCGGAGACGAATCTACGCGCGGCGACGCGCAACTCGCTGATGCGCGCCAACGAGAACTCGCTCAAGTCGATCGCATTTCCGGCGATCGGCACCGGCATCGCGGGGTTTCCAATCAAGCGATGCGCGCAGGTGATGCTCGAGGAAGTGCGCGCGCATCTCGGCGGTCCGACGACGCTCGAGCGCATCGACTTTGTGCTCTTCGATCGCTCCTCGCGGGAAGTCTTCGAGCGAGTGCTCGCGGAGATGAAGGACTAGCGCGAGGTCAATTTGAAGCTCGGCTATTAGGCAGAGAGTCTCAGTGGGCGGCCGCGGCGCTGCCGGGTTGCGTGCGGCGCAGCAGCAGGAAGGCCGGAATCAGAATCATCACTGCAATAGCCAATGTGCGGTAGATGTCATTGAACGACAGCATCATTGCCTGGCGCTGGATCATCCCGTACACCATGCCAAGTCCCTGCTTCTGGCCAGTGAGTATTTGCGGCATATAGTCAAAGCTGCGCGCGCCGGGAGTGAGCCGTGCCGCCTCGCTCATTTTCCACGCGTCGAAGGCGGTGAAATGCTCGACCAGATAAGACTGATGCGTCTGCTCATGATCCACGAGCACGGTTGTCATGTAGGAGATGCCGATCGCAGCGCCGGTGTTGCGCATCATGTTGTAGAGGCTCGCGGCGTACCCGACGCGCTCGCGGCTGACGCACGAAAGCGTGGTGGCGGACAGCGTAGGGAAAATCATGCCCAGCCCGACTCCCATGACGAGGCTAGGCCATGTCACCGCCCACATGCTGACTTGAGTGTTCCATCCCGCCATCGTCCACAAGGCGATTGCCATTATGGCGAACCCAACGCCGATCAACGGACGCGTATCGTAGCGGTAGCGCCCAAGCTGTCCGACGATCAGCATCGCTGCCATCGTGCCAAGTCCTCGTGGCGCGAGCACCAGACCGGCCTTCCACGCGCTGTAACCCATCAACTCCTGCAGAAAAATGGGATTCAACAGTCCGGTGCCGAACAGTGCGAAGCTCATCGCGACCATCAGCATCACGGACATCGAGAAAACGGGAATCCCAAGGATTGAAAGATCCAGAATCGGTTCGGTGGTGCGCAATTCGTTGATCGTGAGTCCCACCAGGCAGATCGCGGAAAAAATTGTACCCCAAACGACCCACGGTGAACTGAACCAATCGGCGCGCTGGCCGCGATCGAGCACGAGCTGCCCCAGGCCGAGCCCGACGACGAGCAGGATGATGCCGGTGTAGTCGGTCTTGCTGCCCTTGGCGCGGCGGGTCCGCAAGTATGGGGGGTCGTGAACGAACGTCCAAACCATCAGGAACGCAGCGGCGCCAACCGGCAGGTTGATGTAAAAATTCCAGCGCCAGTTCCAATTGTCGGTGATCCATCCGCCGAGCGTCGGACCCATGATCGGCGCGACCATCAGGCCCATCCCCCACGTCGCCATCGCGAGTTGCTGTTCGTTGGGCGGGAATGTCTCCATCAGGATCGCCTGTGACGACGGGACCATCGCCGCGCCCGCCGCGCCCTGTATCAATCGAAAGACGACCATCTGATCGAGAGATCGAGCGGCGCCGCACAGGCCCGAGGCGGCGACGAACACGGCGACCGACATCATGAAGTAGCGCTTGCGGCCGAAGCGCGACGAGATCCATCCCGTCATGGGAATCATGATCCCGTTGGCGACCAGGTAACTGGTGAGCACCCACGCGATCTCGTCGACGCTCGCCGAGAAGCTGCCTTGCATATGCGGCAGCGCGACGTTGACGATCGATGTGTCGAGGACCTCGAGCGTCGTGCCCAGCATCACGGCCAGCGCGATCAGCCACTTGTGGCTGGAGGACCCGTACTCGGGATGGTCGATTCCAATCGCGGATGAGGCTGCGGCTGCCAAGCAAATACGTCCGTGTGGCGTGCTCGGTTCAGATTAAACCTGATGGATTTGCGATGATACCGCGAAAACAAACTCGACATTCGGCGCTCTGGCGACGCGATTCGCGGGCAGCAACGATCACGGCAAACAGGTCGCGCGGCTTGCGCTCATGCTGTTCGACGCGACGGCGCCGGTTCTGGGCCTGCCCAGGTCCTCGCGGGAACTGCTTGAATTCGGGGCGTTATTACACGATATCGGCCACGCGATTGATCATGACCGGCACAATCGCCATTCTTACTACCTGACTTAAGAATGCGGAGTTGTTCGGCTTCGACGCTGACGAAATCGAGGTCATCGCACAGGCGGCTCGCGGACATCGCAAGCAATCTCCCAAGCTCGATTCGCCGGATTTGAAGTCGCTTAGCCCCGCCAAGCGCCGTGTGATCAGAGGCCTCGCCGCGATTCTGCGGGTCGCCGACGCGCTGGACCGAAGCCACTTCGGTGTGGTTAAAAATATCGAGGTCAGGTACTCACCGGGCCGTTTAATCGTCGAAGTCGATTCGAAGCGCGAGAAGGCCGACCTCGAGCTATGGACATGCCAGAGAAGGACCGACCTGTTATCGAGACTGCTGGATCGCCGGGTGGTCCTGCAGCGCCAGAGCTGCCTGCCGCTGTACCTTCCCCCAACGGCGACGTTATTCCATCCTCTACCGGGTCTAAGTCTGCGGCCGGGACCGCGCCCAAGACCCTGCTCGAAACGCCGCATCCCTATCGCGGACGATTGATCTGCGTCGAGGGAATCGACGGATCGGGCAAATCCACGCAACTGCTGCTGCTCGAGCGATGGCTGCGGTCGCGTGGCTACCCGGTCCATTTCACGGAGTGGAATTCGTCGCGGCTGGTGCGGCGTTCGATGCAACGCGGCAAGAAAAAAAATCTGCTGACGCCGACCACCTTCTCGCTGCTGCATGCGGTCGATTTCGCCGATCGGCTGACCTATCAGATCCTTCCGCCGCTGAAGGCCGGCATGATCGTGCTCGCCGATCGCTACGTGTACACGGCCTTCGCGCGCGACGTCGCGCGCGGCGTCCATCCCGAGTGGGTCCGCGCGGTTTACAGCCCCGCGCTGCGCCCCGATCTGACGCTCTACTTTCGCGTGCCGATCGACGTTTCGCTCGAGCGGCTGCTGGCGGGCCGCGCCAAGCTCAAGTACCACGAGGCCGGGATGGATGTCGGCCTCTCGACCGATCCGGTCGAGAGTTTCCGCATGTTTCAGAGCCGCGTGCTCGAAATTTACGATCAACTGACGCTCGAGTTCGGGATGTGTCCGATTGACGCAACCGCCGAGATCCCCAATCAACAGAGAGTCGTACGCACGATGGTCCAGGAAATTCTTCGCGACTACGACCGCAATCGAGGCAGCGGAAAAAATGGCGTCACATCCCACTCGCGCTAAGACCTGGTACGGACACGGCCTGCCGTACCTCCCGAAAAAGCGGCTGCCCGGCCACTTGATCGCGATCGAAGGAACCGACGGCGTCGGCCGCTCCGCGCAGATTGAACTGCTCCGGCCGTGGCTCGAACTCGAAGGCTACGCCGTCAGCAACACCGGATGGACGCGCTCTCCCCTGCTCTCCGAGACCATCAATGAGGCCAAGGCCGGCCATCGGCTGACGGTCACGACCTTCTCGCTGCTCTACGCCGCCGATTTTGCAGATCGTCTCGAGCACGAAATCCTGCCGGCGTTGCAGGCGGGCTTTATCGTGATCGCCGATCGCTATATGTACACCGCGTTCGCCCGCAACTCCGTGATGGGCGCCGATCCCCAATGGACGCGCGAGGTGTTCGGGATGGCGCTGGTGCCCGACCTGGTCCTCTACCTCGACATTGACGTCGAATCTCTCATCCCCCGCGTGATCATGGGCAAGGGGATGGACTACTGGGAATCCGGGATGCATCTCGCGCTCGGCATCGACTTGTTCGATTCGTTCGAGCGCTACCAGGGCCGCCTGATAGACGAGTACCGGCGCTTGTCCGGTGAGTTCGGTTTCGTCTCGGTCGATGCGCGGCTTCCGATCGAGGAGCTGCAAAGCGAGCTTAGAAAACATATCGCCGAATATTTGTCGGGCGCCAACGACAAGTCGCGTCCCGATTCGGCCGACAACCGCGCATCGACGCGCAAGGAATAGCACGGTGGTAGAGGCCTCGCGCTCCGATGCGCCGCCGCGCAGGCTGACGCTTTCCCCCGACGAAACCGTCGCCGACGCCGCGCGCAAAGCGATCGCGTTCGGCGCTGAATCGCTGTTGTGGCATCAGAACGCGGCCGAGTCCGGCGATGAGGAGCCGCTGCATCAACTTCGCGTCGCGTCGCGGCGCCTGCGCGCGTCGATCGAGTTGTTCTCCAACGTCATATACGCCGCGCAGCTCAAGCTCTACCGGCGCGACATTCCATGGCTCGGCGCTCAGGCCGGCGCCGTCCGCGAATGTGACGTGACGTCGGCGTTGATCGGCGCTCGCGCCGCCAAAATCGATCCCGATCTGAAAGCCGCGATCGCTCCTATGGTCGCGGCGCTCGACCAACGGCGCAAGTCCGAGCACGCGAAGCTGTATGATCTGCTCGCGTCGAAGCGCTATCGGAACTTGATCGCGAAACTGTCGCGGCCGGCGATCAAGAAAATCGGCAGCGACCGGATGCTCGGCGGCGTCGCCGCCCAATTGATCAGGCCCGCTACGCACAGTGCGGCGCGTCTCGGTAAAAAACTTTCCGACGACGCCCCGACGCTGGTTTTCCACAAGCTCCGCGTTCGGATCAAGCGGCTGCGCTACGAGCTCGAGATGATCGCGTCGCTGGGTGGCAAGCGCCATAAAAAGACCCTGGCGCGGCTCGAGGCGCTCCAGGAATTGCTCGGGCTTTATCACGACGTCACGGTGGCATCCGCCTGGCTGTTGTCGTATGCCGAGACATCCGCCGCGCCGCCCAGGACCATGCTCGCGGCCGGCGCGTTGATTCAGTCGTTGGATAGCCGCGAAAGTAAACTGCGCCGGCGATGCATGAGAGCGTGGCGTCGCTTCGAGCGCTCCGACGCGATGCGCGATACGCTCGCGGAAATTCGAAGCGCCGGCAGATTAAGCCTGATGCCCGTCAGCTCACCCGCTCCGGTTGCTGAAAAAAGCGAATCTGATGCACCGAATCAATCGCAAATCGCGCGCCGTGAGATCGAAGACGCACCGCAGTCCAATCACAATTCGATAAACTCACAATCCGCCACGGAAACAAACCTCACGGAAACAATCTAATGATGCTCTATATTCTGCGTCACGCGACGGCCGATGAGGCCGTATCGAGCGGCGACGACGGCGCGCGCAAGCTCACGGAACGTTCGAAGGAAAAAATGCGCGGAGCCTCCGCTGGTCTGCGCGCGATGGGTCTGAAGTTTGATGCGATTCTGACCAGTCCGCTCGCGCGCGCCGCACAAACCGCCGAGATCGTCTCGGCCGCCTACGAAAATACTCCGCCGCCGCAGGTGCTGCCCGCACTCGCGACCGGAGTGGCAGCCGCCGACGCGGTGGCCGCGCTGCGCGCATTTGCAAAGCACGGCGACGTGATGATCGTCGGACACGAGCCGCAACTGAGCGCCATCGCGTCGATTCTGCTGACCGGCGCGGCCGACGTCGTTCATCTGAAGTTGAAAACCGGGGGATGTATCGCGATTGACCTGCCCGCGCGCTTCGAACGCGGCGGCGGCGAGCTGCGCTGGATGCTAACCCACCGCCAACTACGCACGATGCGCAAATAGCACCGCACTCACTCCCGCATCGCTTCAGAAAATCGGCAGCCTGACTCCCGCCGTCACCATCGCGCCGCTCGCCACGCCCATCAGCGCCTCGCCCGCCACCAGACCGGCCGCGAGCAGAATACCAGGCCCGCTCTCTGCCTCATCTTCGGGTCCAAAAAGCGAGTGTGCAAGCGCGCCGATAAAAATCGCGACGCTGAGTCCGAACGGGAGATACAAACCGATCGCGGCGGGCATGATCGGCGTGCGCCACTTCGATCCGCGGCGTTCCAGATAGCGATCGCTGAAGCCGAGAATCGCCGCGAGTGCGGCGCCGGTCGCGATCGTTCCCAGCGGCAATCCGCCGTGAAAAACTCCCTGCGTCACTTTCGCCATCAGAAACGCTTGCGGAGCGGCAAGCGCGCCGGCTCGCGCGGTCGGAGTGCCTGCTATTCCGTAGCCTGCGATCAGCAGGTTCAGAATCGGCGCCATCAGGAATGACGATGCGATTGCTCCGACCAGCACGCCGATTTCGAGCGAGCGCGGCGTTGCGCCGACGTGATAACCGGTCGCGAGGTCGTGAGTGGAATCACCCGCCATCGCAGCCGCCGTGCACACGATCGCGCCCGAAAGAATCGCCAGTTGCGGTCCGACGCTTTGTGACACGCCGGCCAATTTGAGAAACAGCGCCACGGCGAGCAATATAATCACCGTGACGCCCGAGACCGGATTGTTCGACGCGCCGACTATTCCAGTCAGATAGCCTGCGATCGCCGTCGCGAAAAAGCAGATCAATGTCAACAAGATCGCCAGCGCCGCGCTGAGCGCGACTTGCCCGCTCAGCCCCAGGCAGATGGCGAAGATTACCGGAACGCAAAGCGCCACCGCGGTCAGCACCGCGCGCGCCGAAAGATCGGTGTCCTCGCGCGCCGTCGCGACGGCTTGCGTCGAGCGCACGATCCGGATGCTGTCAACGATCGCGGACGCGATGCGGGTGCGCAATCGCCATAGCGTTACGACTCCGCCGGTGAGCATCGCGCCGACCCCGAGATAGCGCACCTGGCTGCTCCACAGTTGCGACGCGGTCGTGGCGGCGTCGCCCGTTCCGTGTGCGGGATGAAACGCCGTGAGCACGGGAATCGCGACCAGCCACGCGAATGCTCCGCCAGCGAATACCAGCGCTGCGATCCTGATTCCTATTATGTAGCCGACGCCGAGCAGCGCCGCCGAAATATCGAGCGACCCGGCCACCGCGGCGGTGCCGACCCATCGCGCGCCCGAAACCGCGCCGGGAATAACTCCTCCCACGTCCTGAAGCGCTTTGAGAGCGGCCGAGATCAAACCGCCGACCACCAGCGGGCGAACGTTCGCTTGCGCGTCACCGGCGCGAAGCACCTGCGCGCACGCGACCCCCTCCGGAAACGGCAGGCGCTCCTCGACGATGTACGCGCGGCGCAGAAACACAACGAGCAACGCGCCCATCGTCGCGCCAACGACGCACAGCGCCGTCACCTCGACGTACGGCAGTGTCCTCACGCCGCCCAGAATGACCAGCGCCGGAAACGTGAAGATCGCGCCGGCCGCGACCGCCTCGCCCGCCGATGCGATCGTTTGCACCACATTGTTCTCGAGGATCGTCGAGCCGCCGAGAATCCGCAGAATTGCCATCGAGATGACGGCGGCCGGGATGCTCGCGGATACGGTCAAGCCCGCGTACAGGCCCAGATAGGCGTTTGCCGCGCCGAGGATCAGCGCCAAGGCGATGCCGAGCGCGATACTTCGCGGCGTCAGCTCGCGCGGCGCCGCGGTCACGCGGGGCCGCTCTGGAATTGAGATGTCGCGCTGCACGCCTGGCTTAGGCCGTGAATCTGAACGAGTCGCCTTTCTTCACGATCCTTCCCGCCGATGGCGTGGCAAAATGCGTCCCGAAAACGACGACGTTGGTGTCGGCGTACTTCTCGCAGAACGCGCGCCGTGTCTTCTTCGCCATCGCGCCGTCGGAATCGAATCCGTCGTCCCATTCGGGATATCGGCATTGAATCGGATGATGCATCAGATCGCCGGTGATCACGGCTTCATCCCCTTTCGACGAAATCCGCACGCTGTGATGTCCGGGAGTGTGGCCGGGCGTCGGCTCGAGCCATACTTCGTCGGTGACGCGAAAGTTCGAGTCGATCAGATCGGCCATCCCTATATCAACAACCGGGCGCACCGAATCCTCGACCGGATCGCGCATGTCCTTGCCGTCAAACTTCGACCAGAAATCCCACTCGGTACCGCCGATCAGGTAGCGGGCGTTGGGGAACGTCGGCACCCACTTGCCGTCCTTGAGCATCGTATTCCACCCCACATGGTCCACGTGCAGATGCGTGCAGATGACGCGATCGATCTTGTCGCGCGTGTGACCCGCTTTTCCCAGGTCGCTCAGAAACGGCAGCTTCAGATTGCTCCACGCCGGGTTAGAACGAACCTTCTCGTTGCCGATGCAGGTGTCGACGATGATGCGCTTGCCCTGCGACTCGACCACCAGCGCGTGGATGCTCATGCGGAGCTTGCCCTTTTCGTCGGAGAAGGTGGGATAGAGCCAGTCGGCTTCCTTCAGGACATTCTCGGGGGTGGCGTCAGCCATGATGAAGGTGCCCGGCCATGGCGCCTCGCTCTCGATGATGCGGGTTATCTTGACGTCGCCGACTTTGAACTGGTTCATTCCGATTCTTCCATCTCCGCCCAACTTAGCCGGATTTTGGAGATTCGCCAAACGTGGAATCCTGTTTCAGTTCAGTAAATCACCCGGCGCAGCACAGGCGTTCGATCACTTTGTGAATCATCGCGGGGCCGCGTTCGAAGGCGTCGCGGCGGATGTGCTCGTTGGGCTGATGCGCCTGCTCGAGATCGCCGGGCCCGCAGATGAGCGACGTGATACCCGAGCCGGTGAACCATCCGCCGTCGGTGGCGTAGAGCGCGCCGGCGGAGGTATTTGCCCCGGTTACGTCGAACAGCGCGGCTTCCAGAGCCGTCCCGCGCGGCGAGTTGAGACTCGGCACGGCGTTCAAAAGTTCGGTTTCAATTTTCGCGCGATGCTCGCGGCCTGCATAGTCGTGGCCGTCGAGCGCGTCGAGCCGGCGCCCGATCTCACGGTAAACGTCGAGCGGATCGGCGTCGGGCAGCGTGCGATAGCCGATGCGCAGCTTGCATTCCTCGGCGATCATGTTGAGTGCGATTCCGCCCTGCACGGTTCCAAAATTCAGCACGTCGCACGGCGCATCGGGAAAGATCGCCGCATATTCAGCAGGGCGGCGCGCCGCGAGCTCCTGCTGAAAACGGCCGATCGTGTCGATCACGCGGGCCATCACGGCAATCGCGTTGACGCCCTTGGCCGGCGCGCTGCTATGGCCTCCGATGCCGCGGACGCTTACGCCGAATGAAACGGCGCTCTTGTGCGCGTGACACACTGCGTACGAGGTCGGCTCGCCGATCCATGCCAGGCGCGGGACGGGAGTGTCGCCTAAAATTTGTTTGAGGGCCGGCGCGACGCTATGAGCACCGAGACAGCCGACTTCCTCGCTCGCGGTGAACACGAATACCAAGGGGCGTTTGAGCCTGGCTGAATCGAGGGTCCGCGCCGCGTCGAGGCATTGCGCGATGAATCCTTTCATATCGGTGGCGCCGCGGCCGTAAATTCGCTCGCCTGCGGGTTCGAGCTTGAGGGGGTCCCGCTCCCATCCTGGCTGCCCGTCGTAGGGGACGATGTCCACGTGTCCTGAAATTATCAGGCCGTCGGCGCGCGGCGGTCCAACCCATGCGACCAGGTTGGCCTGCGGGACTCCGAGCAACTCGACCGGTTGAAGCGCGGTTTTGAATCCCCGCGGTCCGAGCTCGGTTGCGATGTATTCGATCGCGTCGAGATCGCTTTTTGCGCTGACCGTGTCGAACGCGACGAGCCGGCTTGCGACTTCATACAAATAATCATTCATGCTGCCACCGGGGTGAAAAATCAGTCAGAAGAATCGCACAATCGACACGTCGATAACAAATCAACATCGTATAACACCGCGGAAATACTCGCATATTTCGTGCCGGGGACCGGGATAGGCAATAGACCGCGCGGGCGGCTAGAATGCTTGGGGCAGGATGGGACCGGATGAGCATATGGGGAATCAGGCGGATACTTCCGGGATAGTTGCCGCGACGAGCGCTCCGGATGCGCCGGCGACTCAAAATGGAGCCGCGGCCGATCCGCCGGCGATAGCCGCGATTGTCGAGAGACCGGTCTTGGTGGTCGAGAAGACGCCGCAGCCGCGAATCGACAAGGAGCTTGCCTCGCCCGACCTGTTCCTCAATCGCGAGCTGACTTGGCTCGCGTTCAATCGACGCGTTCTGCATGAAGCGGAAGACGAACGAAATCCGCTGCTCGAGCGGCTCAAGTTTCTCGCGATTACCGCGTCCAACCTCGACGAGTTCTTCATGAAGCGCATCGGCGGCCTGAAGCAGCAGGTCGTCGCGGGGATGCACGAGCTGACCGTTGACGGGCGCACGCCGCAACAACAGATCGCGGAGTGTTACCTGGTGGTGCGCGAGCTCGAGCAGCGACAGCGCGAGCTTGGTCCGCGAATTCTCAGTCAGCTCGAGAGCTACGGCATTCGGGTGCGTCTGTACGCCAGCCTCTCGGCCGACGAGCGCAAGTCGATTCGCGACTATTACTACAAGAACATTTTTCCGCTGGTGACGCCGCAGGCGATGGATCCTGCGCATCCGTTCCCGTTCGTCTCGAATCTGTCGCTCAACCTGCTGGTCACGGCGCGTTCCCAGAACGACTCGGACCCTCTGATGGCGCGGGTGAAAGTGCCGATCGGTTTCGGAATCCCGCGTTTTCTGCGGGTCGGCAATCAAAGTGATTTTGTCCGGCTCGAGGACGTCGTCGCGAACAATCTCGATCTGCTGTTTCCCTCGATGCTGATCGACTCGTACGAGCTTTTTCGGGTGACGCGCAACGCCAACACGGAGCGCGACGAGGACGAGGCCGACGACTTGCTGGCGCTGATCGAATCCGAGCTGCGCGACCGCCGTTTCGCGCCGATCGTGCGGCTCGAAGTGCTGAGCGGAATTAATCCGGTTCATCGCGGAATGCTGGCCGCTGAACTTGGACTGGACGAACGCGCCGACGTGTTCGAAGTGGACGGGATGCTCTCGATGCGCGACTTGGGAGAGCTTGCGGCGATCGACGCGCCTGCGCTGCACGATCCGCCGCATCATCCGGTGGATCATCCGCGCCTCACCGTCGGGCGCAGCATCTTCCACGTCATTCGCGACGCCGGTCCGTTCCTGCTGCTGCATCCGTACGAGTCGTTCTCGACGTCGGTGGAGCGGTTTTTGCGCGAAGCCGCGGACGACCCGAAGGTCCGCGCGATCAAGATGACTCTGTATCGGACCTCGCCTGATTCGAAAATCATCGGCTATCTGTGCGACGCGGCGCGCAACGGCAAGCAGGTGGCGGTGGTGGTCGAGTTGAAGGCGCGCTTCGACGAGGCTGCGAACATCCAGTTTGCGACGAGACTCGAAGAATTCGGAATTCACGTAACCTATGGCGTCGTGGGCCTGAAGACTCACAGCAAGGTGATCCTGGTTATTCGCCAGGACTACAACGGTCTGCGCCGTTACGCACACATCGGCACCGGCAACTATCATCCCGGGACGGCGAGATTTTATGCCGACTACGGACTACTAACTTGCGATGTTACTATTGGCGAAGACCTGACGGAGCTGTTCAACTACCTGACGACTGGCTATATGCCGGATCGTCCCTATCGCAAGATCCTGCCCGCTCCGACCGTGCTCAAGCGCGCCCTGTTGGCGCGAATCGAGCGCGAAATCAAGGTCAATTCGGCCGCATCACCCGGCCTGATTCAGTTCAAGATGAACGCGCTCGAGGACGTGGACATAACGCGGGCTCTTTATCGCGCCTCGCAGGCGGGCGTGAAGGTCGACCTGATAGTCCGCGATACCTGCAGGCTGCGCCCGGGAATCCAGGGGCTGTCGGAAAACGTGCGCGTGGTGAGCATTGTTGGCCGGTTCCTCGAACACGGCCGCATCTTTTATTTTCGCAATGGCGGAGCGGAGGATTATCTCATCGGCTCCGCCGATTGCATGAAGCGCAATCTTGAAAGTCGCGTCGAAGTCGTCGCGCCAGTCGAGGACCCTCAACTGCGCAAGGAGTTGCGCATCGTGCTCGACTTCCAGCTGCGGCCCAATCGATGCCAGTGGGAAATGCTGGCCGACGGCAGCTACGCAAGGACCGCTGCCGCGGACGCATCCCCCGCCTGCCAGCAGGCGATGATAGATTTCGCGGAGACTCGCCAGACGGAAGCGACCAAGGTCAAGAAGCGCCGCTCCAAAGGCTTCGCGCGCCGCACGGTACGAGAAAGGAGCGGCGAGTGACGGGACGTCTGCGTCCAGTGGGTGGTATCCCGCGCCGAGCCTGAATAGACGTGAGCGCGGCTATTCGCCGGGACGCGGCGGAATCGCAACGTAGTTGCCGGGATTCGCCGTCATTGCCTCGCGAATATCCGGATGCGCTGAGAAGAACGCGCTGAGTTGCGGATGCTTCTTCGCATAGGCGTCGTCATTGATCAGCGCGGGATTTTGGGCGAGCTGGCTCGCGACCTTCGGATGCCCGCTCGCGAAATCGTTCCAGGTTTTGAGCTTCTGGGTGTCGATATTGCGAGTGCCGGCGGCCTTGAAGGTGGTCGTGGTATTTCCGTTGACGACGGTGCCCAGCGTTTTTCCTTCCTGCGCGATCGCCGGAGCAGCGAAAGCGACGGGAAGCGCAACTGCGATCAACAGAGTCGATATTCGGTTCATATTTTCAGCTTAGCGCACCTCGCTTGAAATGCAAAAATTGCGAGCGTGCCGTCAGGAACATAAACACTCGATTGAGTCGCGGCAAACACCGTTATCGTGGCGGTCTCACCACGTCGGATAAAAGCGGTTGTTCAATATCGATCGCGCAAGCATCATACGAATATGCAGCGCCGCGCCTGTCACCAGGTATCGACGTTGGGCCGCTTCTTGCCGGTGCGCGGCGCCTTTGGCGGCGTCGATCGCAGACCCGCGGCGATCCATTTGCGCGAGTCGAACGGATCGATGACGTCGTCGATCTCGAAGTGCGACGCGGTGTTCACCGCTTTCCCGTGGCGATACATCCGCTCCACCATTTGGTCGAACAGTTCTTTGCGCTTCCCGGGCTCCTCGATCGCGGCGAGCTCATTGCGATAGCCGAGCTTCACCGCTCCCTCCAGCCCCATTCCGCCAAACTCTCCTGTGGGCCACGCGACCGTGAAAAATGGCGCCTTGAAGCTGCCGCCCGCCATCGCCTGCGCGCCCAGTCCGTAGCCCTTGCGCAGCACGATCGTAAAAAACGGCACGCTGATGTTCGCGCCGGTCACGAACATCCGCGCCGCATGCCGCACCAGCGCCGTCTTCTCGACCTCCGGGCCAACCATGATGCCGGGAGTATCGCACAGGAACACCAGCGGAATGTCGAACGCGTCGCAAAGCTGCATGAACCGCGCGGCCTTGTCGGCGCCGTTGCTGTCAATTGCGCCCGCGAGATAAACCGGGTTGTTGGCGATCAGTCCGACCGGACGTCCTTCGATCCTGATCAACGCCGTCACCATCCCGGGGCCGAACTGCCGGCGTATCTCGAGCACCGATCCGGTATCGGCCAGAGTCTCGATGACCGATCGGACATCGTAGATGCGAAGTCGATTCTCGGGAATGATTGTGCGCAACAAACGCTGGTCGGCGCATTCCCAGTCGCGAACCTCTCCCTGGAAGTACGATAGGTACTTCTTGGCTACTAGTACTGCTTCGGCCTCGTCGGCGACCGGAATGTCTACCACGCCATTAGCCACTTGCACGTCCATCGGTCCTACTTCTTCCGGTCGAAAAATACCCAGTCCGCCGCCTTCGATCATCGCGGGACCGCCCATTCCGATGTTAGATCCCTTCGTGGCGATTACTACATCGCAGCATCCGAGCAATGCTGCATTGCCGGCGAAGCACCTGCCCGAGTTGATACCTACTAGCGGCACCAGACCGCTCAACTTCCCCCAGTAGTTGAACGCCAGGCAGTCGAGTCCTGCCACGCCAAGCCCGTCGGTATCGCCGGGACGCCCGCCGCCGCCCTCGGTGAAGAACACCACCGGCAGGCGCGACTTCTGCGCCATTTCGAACATCCTGTCTTTCTTGCGATGGTTCTGTTGGCCCTGCGTTCCGGCGAGCACGGTGTAATCGTACGACATCAGGATGCACTGCGCTTTGGATTCCTCGAACAGGTCGCCGTTGACGCGTCCGATTCCGGCGACCATTCCGTCGGCCGGCGTGTTCTTGATCAGGTCCTCGATCGTGCGCCGCCGCCGCTGCGCCGCGATCACCAGTGAGCCGTACTCGACGAAGGTGCCCGGGTCGCACAGGTCGTCGATATTCTCGCGAGTGGTGCGCTGCCCGGTCTTGCGGCGGCGCGCGACCGCGTCGGGCCGCGCGGCGTCGAGTCCAAGCGCATGACGCTCGACCACTTCCGCGAGATCGGGACGCACGCGATCCAGGTCCAGGTCCTGCGCCTCGGCGTGATGCGTCGTTTCGACGTCGGCCTCCTCGATAAAAGCGAGTGGATGTCCTTCGAAGATTGCGTCGCCCTTGGCCACCGTGATGCGCCGCACGATCCCGCTCTTGTCGGCCGCGATCACGTGCTCCATTTTCATCGCTTCCATGACGAACAGTTGCTGCCCGCGATGTACCCGGTCGCCTTCGCTGACATCGACGGAAACGATCGTGCCCTGCATCGGAGCCTCGATCGCCACCGTGTTCTCAGGCCCCGTGATGTCGTGCGATTGCGGTGTCACGGGGGTCGCGGACGCCGCCGACGGTGACGGCAACGAAACGTTACTCCCGGATTTGCCATGATGGAGCACCGCCAGCGGATCGCTCGCGTCGATCTGTGCTCCTGCGCGCCGCGCACCGGCATGCTCGGCGCCTGCTCTGGGAGCCGGCGCCGGATGCTCGAAGAACAACCGCTGATGCCCGGATTCTGCGCTGCCGACCAGCGCCGCGATATTGTCCTCGACGAAGCGAGTGTAAACACGATTCGCGATGAACTCGGGATGCTGCAACAGGCTCTGCAGGAATCCGATATTGGTCGGCACGCCCTCGATTCTGAATTCGCATAGCGCGCGATATGTTTTCGTCACCACGTCGGCGAAGTCCGCCGAGTGCGAGTGCGCAATGAGCTTGGCAAGCAGCGAGTCGAAATTCGGGCTCGTCGTGTATCCCGCATAGGCGAACGAATCGGTCCGCACGCGCGGTCCCGACGGCGCCTCGAACGCGGTGATCGTCCCGCCCGCCGGTTTCGCGCTGCCATCGGCGCGCATCGATTCCATGTTGATTCGCACCTGCATCGCGAACCCGCGCGGTTTGGGAATCTCCGCTTGTTGCATCCCGAGCTCCGCGATTGAGCGGCCGGCGGCCAGTTCAATTTGCAGCTTGACGAGATCGATGCCCGTCACCTCTTCGGTGACGGTGTGCTCGACCTGGAGCCGCGGGTTGGCCTCGATGAACGCAAAGGCCGCCTCGTCGTTCTTCGCGGACGCATCGCCATTGACCAGAAACTCGAACGTGCCGAGGTTGTCGTAACGTACTTCCTTCGCCATCCGCACCGCGGCCGCCGTCAGCCGATCGCGGAGCGCCGGCGCGAGTCCCGGGCTCGGCGCTATCTCCACGATCTTCTGATTGCGGCGCTGGATGCTGCACTCGCGCTCCCAGAGGTGGCTGACGTTGCCCGATCCGTCCCCGATGATCTGCACTTCTATGTGACGCGCGCGCGGCATCAACTGCTCGACGTACACGTCGCCGATCCCGAACGACGCGCGCGCCTCGGACTGACAGCGCTTGTATGCTTCCTCGATTTCCTCGAGGCGCGAGACGGCGCGCATGCCGCGGCCGCCGCCGCCGGCCACCGCTTTGATCATCATCGAAGCGCCCTCGCCCAACGACGAAAAAAAGCGCCGCGCTTCATCGAGGCTCGTCGGCCCCGAGCTGCCGCGCAGGATCGGCACGCCGCATCGCTCGGCCAGCCGCCGCGCTTGCAGCTTGTCGCCGAAGAGTTCGAGTATCTCGGCTCGCGGTCCCACGAACGTGATGCCCTCGATTGCGCATCGCCGCGCAAAGCCGGCGTTCTCGCTGAGAAAGCCGTAGCCGGGATGGATCGCATCGCAGCCCGCCGCTTTGGCGAGTGCGATAATCTGTTCTCCGTCGAGGTACGCGGCCGCGCCCGCGCCGCTTAGACGACGGGCCTCGTCGGCCTTTCGCGTGTGCAGCGACGTGGCATCGTCGTCCGGGAAAACGGTCACGGTGCGGATGCCCATCTCGGCGGCCGCACGGATGATGCGAATCGCGATCTCACCACGGTTGGCGATCAGAAGACTGTTGAATGTCATATTCGTCTCGTTTTCAGTACGCCGAACCCTGGCGTCTGAATTTCTATCTAAAGCATGATGACCCCGCCGCGCGAAAGCGATCCCGCAACCGATCGATACGTTCATAGCCCTGCTCTTGCGATGAATAGGCGCGCGACCTATGTACACAGTGTTCGCGAGGTGCACGCAGGCATGAAGATTCACAAATCCGCATTGGCGGCATTGATCGCAGTGATTTGCTGCGCCGCCGCGACCAGCGTGGCCTTCGCCGCCGGCTCTCCCGTGACGACTCCGACCCCCAACGCGGCACAAGCTGCCAACGCCGCGACTCAAGGCCCCGGTGATCTTGGTGCTGTGATCGCCGCTGGCACGCTTGCGGATTTGCGCTGGCCCAATTTCACTGACTATCGCGACGACGTAAAAAAATTCTACAACTCGGGTGGCAATTCGATTGCCTGGATCCAAAACGGCAAGGCCAGCCCTCAAGCCCTCTCGATGATACTGCTCTTTCAGAATGCTTCTTCGAAGGGCCTCAACCCCGACGACTACGACGCATCGCGATGGGACTCGCGACTGGCCAAGCTCCAACCGTCGGCGCCCAAGGCATCCGATACCGACCTTGCGCATATCGATCTGGCGCTGACTGTCTCCGCGATGCGCTACATTTCCGCCCTGCATGTTGGAAGGGTGAATCCTCAACACTTAAAGTTCGGCCTGGTCGTCGGACCCACACGGTATGACCTGGCCGAATTGCTGAGAGCGCAGGTGCTTCCGGCGTCGGACATTTCCGCGGTGATCGCGAAAGTCGAACCACCTTATGATGGTTATCGGCGAGCCGAAGATGCGCTCCTCAACTACTCGAAGATGGCGAGCGCGGGCGATGCTCCGCTCATACCCGTACCGCAAAAAGGCGTGCACCCCGGAAAGTCCTTTGCGTCGATGCCTCAGCTAATCACGCGATTGCGTCAGCTCGGCGACCTCCCATCCGGGATCGACGTGCCCGCTAACTCGACGGTTTACGACGCTGCCGTCGTCGGCGCCGTGAAACATTTCCAGCGTCGCCATGGCCTCGATATCGACGGTGTGTTGGGTAAGGGCACCGTGACCGAATTGAACGTGCCGCTCAAAACCCGCGTGCAAAATCTCCAACTCACGCTGGAACGATATCGCTCGATACCGCCGGATTTTCCCGAGCCGCCAATCATCGTCAACATTCCCGAATTTCGGCTGCATACGATGCGCCGTCAGCCGGCCAACTACCTGACGATGAGAGTAGTCGTCGGCAGGGCGATGCGTACGCAGACGCCCGTGTTCGCGAATAACATGCGGTACGTAATCTTCCGCCCGTATTGGCTTGTTCCGCCGTCGATCCAGCGCGCGGAGCTCGTTCCAAAGGCGCGTCGCGATCCCGATTATCTGGCCGATCATGGATTCGAAGTAGTAGATGGAAGCGGCAACGTTGTTCCGTCATCTCCGGCGACGGACGAGGTCATAAGCGGACTTCGTTCCGGCGCACTGAGTATTCGGCAGCTACCCGGACCCAAGAATGCGCTCGGCCTGATAAAGTTCATGTTCCCCAATCAATATAACGTGTACATGCACGGCACGCCGGAGCAGGAACTGTTCGCGCGTTCCCGCCGCGACTTCAGTCACGGATGCATCCGGGTCGAAGATCCGGTCGCTCTGGCGGCGTGGGTGCTGCGCGACAAGCCCGAGTGGACGGTGGACAAAATTCGCGCCACGATGCATGGCGATACCACCCTACAAGTGAATCTCGACAAGCCTATTCCGGTACTAATTCTCTATAGTACCGCCGTAGTTGAGCCGGATGGCGAAGTCCGCTTCTTCGATGACATATATGGCTATGATGCGTCGCT
>CALAOW010000028.1 GCA_937889395.1 uncultured Pseudomonadota bacterium
CCGGCGGGCAAATCGATCTCGCGCGGCTCGGCGCTGAAATTCAGCGCGACGACAATGTGCTGCGCGGGCGTATCGCGATGGAACACCAGACAATCTTCGGGCGCACTGTCCACCGGGCGATAGCTGCCTTCGACCAGCGCGGGCGCCGATTTGCGGAGTTGGATCAGCCTGCGATACAGCGAGAGCATCGAGTGCGGGTCGTTCATCTGGCGCGTGACGTTGACGGCCTTGAAGTCTCCGCACGGCAGCCAGGTGCGCGTGCTCGTGGAGAATCCGCCATTGCGGGCGTCGGACCATTGCATCGGTGAGCGGCAGCCGTCGCGTCCGACCGGATCGAGTTTGCGATCGGCGGGAATTTCCGCATCGCGCATCCCGATTTCTTCGCCGTAGTAAATGAAGGGCGTGCCGCGCAATGCCAGAATCATCACCGCGGCGACGCGGGCGCGCGCGTCGCCGTCGCCGCCGTACGAGTAGCGCGAGATATGGCGCGGGAAATCGTGATTCGACAGCGTCCACGTGGGCCACGCGCCGGGTCCGAAGGACCTTTCTGTCAGCTCGATCGCCGCGCGGAAGCGGCGCGCGTCGTAGCGTGCAAGCAGAAAACGGAAGTTGAACCCGAGCTGGAGTTCGTCGGGCCGCAGATAGTCGGCCAGCCGTTCCTGCTCGCGCGGCCACGTCTCGCCGACCATCATCCGATCTTCGTAACTGTCGGTGACGCGGCGGAACCTGCGAATGATTTCGTGAACCTCGGGCCGGTCCGAGCTGAAGAGCGGATCCTGCGTGCCTTCCGCGTACCACGGAATGTCGGGGTCGCGCTGGAGGCGCACAGGATTGTCGCGAAGCTGGTCGTCCTTGATCAAACCCTGGATCACGTCGATGCGAAAACCGTCGGCGCCGCGATCGAGCCAGAAGCGGATGACGCCGTGAATCGCCTCGACCGCTTCGGGATTTCGATAATTCAGGTCGGGCTGCTGCTCCAGGAACGTGTGCAAATACCAAGACGCGGTGGCAGGGTCGTACTTCCACGCATCGCCGCCGAAGTAGCTCTGCCAGTTGTTCGGCGGGAGATCCGGCGTCCCGGGAATCCAGATGTACCAGTCGCGTTTGGGATTGGCGCGCGACGAGCGCGACTCGACGAACCATGGATGCTGATTCGAGGTGTGGTTGGGCACCAGATCGACGATCACGCGGATGCCGCGGCGATGCGCCTGCGCGACGAGGCGATCGAAGGCGGCGAGATCACCGAGCTCCGGGTGGATGCCGCAGTAGTCGCTGACGTCGTAGCCCCAGTCGTCCAGCGGCGACGGGTTGATGGGGTTCAGCCAGATGGCGTCGATGCCGAGCGAGTTGAGATAGTCCAAATGCGCGGTCACGCCGTCAAGGTCGCCGATGCCGTCGCCATTGGAATCCGCAAACGAGCGCGGATAGATCTGATAAAAGACGCCGCGCTGCCACCACTCCGGCTTCGGATTTTGTACGGTCATTTCTCCGTGAAGCCGAGCTCGTCGAGGCGGCTGCGCGCGTCTTTCACCGCATCGCGATGAACCATCAGGCGCGTCGGTACAGCGGCCGTAGTACCGAGCAGCCGCGACGATCCTGCGTCGAAGACGAATGATTCGATGCCGGCTTCGTTAAGGTAATCGTGAGCCATCCGGACCGGTGTCGGATCGATGCTGGCAAATATTTCTTCGAGTTCGGATGGATCGGGTGGTTCTATTCCGGGCATTTGGTTCCTTTCCTGGCCGCGATGCACTCAATTGGCGGAGATCGATGCGGACTTCATTCCCTTCACCCGATTGTAGATGAGGGCGGCGCCGCCAACTATCAACAGTATCGCGATCAATGCGTCGAAGCGATGAAAATACGGCGCGAGATCCTTCCAGTGTTGCCCGAGTTTCATCCCGCCGTACGCCAGCGCCAAGCACCATATGTATGATCCGAGCAGCGTGTAGATGGTGAACGGGACGAGTTTCATCCGCGACACGCCCGCGGGAAATGCGATAAAGGTGCGCACTACCGGCAGCATGCGGCTCCAGAAGACGGTGTGCGAACCCCATCGCGCGAAAAAGTGGTCGGCGATTTCGAGTTCGTGCTCCGCGATCAGGACGTAACGGCCGTAGCGCTCGATGAAACGGCGGCCGCCCCAGGAGCCGACGAAATACGCGACGTACGAGCCGAGCAGGCATCCGACCGCGCCTGCTATCGCGACCATGTTCAGTCCGAAGCGGCCGCTGGCGACCAGGTAGCCCGAGAACGGCATGATGATTTCGGACGGCAGCGGGATGCATGCGCTTTCGATCGCCATCATCAGGACAACCCCGCCGTAGCCGAGCGCAGAAATCGTCGTGATGATGAAGGCGGAGAGCCCGGAAATTATTTTATCGAGCATTTTCCCCATGCGCTCTATCGCGAAAGCGCAAGCGCACACAGTGGCATGACGGGGCGGCGGTTGCGAGACGAAGGGCGGCTCAAAACGGCATGCGGCGGCCTTGGACAACTAATACTGCATACTTGTATATATTAAATATCTTAAACGGGAATGTCACGAACCGGAACGCCACAAACCAGTTGAGGCAAGACCAATGGCAAATAATACGTTGACAATTACCGACAATCGGACCGGCAAGAAATACGAGATACCGATCGAGGAGGGCGAAGTCATTCGCGCGATGGACTTGCGTCAAATCAAGACCGGCGCCGACGACTTTGGCCTGATGACCTACGATCCGTCGTTCGGCAACACGGCCTCCTGCCGCAGCCGCGTCACGTTCATCGACGGCGACAAGGGGATACTGCGCTATCGCGGTTATCCGATCGAAGAACTCGCCGAGAAAAGCAATTACCTCGAGACCGCGTACCTGATCGTCAAGGGCGAGCTGCCGGACCAGGCGCACTACGAGCGCTGGAAGCACAACATCACGATTCACACGATGGTGCACGAGAATATCAAGATGTTCATGGAGGGCTTCCGCTACGACTCGCATCCGATGGGAATGCTGCTCAGTACGGTCGGCGCGCTCTCGACCTTTTATCCCGACGCCAGCGCTATTCACGACCTCGAATCGCGCCGGCTGCAGACCCGCCGTATCATCGGCAAGATCCCGACCCTGGCGGCGTTCGCCTTTCGGCATACCCGTGGACTTCCTTACGTCTATCCCGACAACGACCTCAGCTACACCGGCAATCTGCTTGCGATGCTGTTCAAAATGACCGAGATCACATACAAGCCGAACCCGGTGCTCGAGCGCGCGCTCGACGTGCTCTTCATCCTGCACGCGGATCACGAGCAGAACTGCTCCACCAATGCGATGCGCGCGGTGGGCAGCTCGCAGCCCGATCCCTATGCCTGCGCCTCCGCGGCTATCTCAGCGCTTTACGGCCCCCTCCATGGCGGCGCGAACGAAGCTGCTATCCGGATGCTTATGGAAATCGGTTCCGTGTCGGCCATTCCCGCGCTGATCAAGAAGGTCAAGGAGGGCGAGCGCCGGCTGATGGGCTTTGGGCATCGAGTGTACAAAAACTACGATCCGCGCGCGAAAATTCTCAAGCATTTTGCGGAGCAGGTGTTCGAGGTGACCGGCCGCAATCCGCTGATCGATATAGCCGTAGAGCTCGAACGAATCGCGCTCCAGGACGACTATTTCATCTCGCACAAGTTGTATCCCAACGTCGATTTCTATTCGGGAATAATTTATCAGGCGATGGGCTTCCCGATGACGATGTTCCCGGTGTTGTTCGCGATCCCGCGCATGTCCGGATGGATGGCGCAATGGGCCGAGATGGTGCGCGATACCGAACAGAAAATCGCGCGGCCGCGCCAGGTCTATATCGGCGAACCGACGCGCCACTACACCCCGATACAATCGCGGCCCAAGCCGACGGTGCACGAGGATGCGGTTAGCGAAGCAATCTAACGTTAGTTAGATGATTTCAAAAGCGTCGCGCGGCTGCTGTTGGCAATTGTTTGATCCATGGTTGGCCTTAGCCGTAATTCCTTGCTATGGCTGGTAAAGGCACTTCGATGAAGTTCAGGGGTGCCTAATCCATGAGGACGGCAGTGCTCCGATGGGCAAGAACGGGGGCAAGGCAGCTGACACCATCTTGACGCTCGAAGAAGCGCTCAGGCAGTTCGCGCGCAAGAGGGGTCAAGCTGGCGCAGACGCAAAGGAAGAGACCGCCCCGGCCACCAACGTCCGCTATGCTGACTTTTTACCCAAGGTCAAGCGTGAGGGCGATGCGACTGCGGGAGGCGACCTCAAGTCGGCGGATGACGGCGCGAGTGCTTCCGCTTGGCGCAACGCAGCGAACGCGGCGATGGCGGCGGGCGAGGAGATCGTCGCGGTGATCGACGGCATTCCGCGTACGCTCGAGGAGCTCGAGCAACTCGAGGCTGCTGAGAAAGCCTACCAGGAAGATTTTCCCGCGAGCGCGCCGGAGAATGCCGAGGTCGCAGACGGCTCGGAACTTGGCGAAGCGGGCCCGGTGGCACTCGCGGCCCGCCATTTCCTGGTTAGCGAATACGCGTTCACCGCAATGGGCGCCGCCCTGATGGTGTTGGTGGCGTTCCTGATTGCTCGCGTGCCAATCGTCAATAACCAACCAGGATTGGTGGCGCAGACCATCGCGACGCCGGCGCTGAAGGCATCCTCGCTGATGAGCGCGGACGACCTGATAACGACTTTCGTCATAATCCCGGACCCCGACGTCAAACTGGCGTCGGCTGAATCCAGGCTCAAATCCGACGAGCTCGAGGCCCGAATCAAGGATACGCTTAAGTTGCGCGCCTTCCCCGATATCGGCGTATCCGTGTCGAAGATGGGTGATGTGTATCTGGCGGGCAAAGTTTATAGTCGGGATGAGGCGCGCGAGATCGCGCAAATCGTGCATCGCGTGAATGGCGTGTATCGGGTTCATTTTCTGCATCCCGACGTTCGACCTGCGGATGGTCCCGCATACTTCGGCGTGAAGACGGCGTGGGCGCCCGAAGTCTGGGGAGCGAAGGTGCAGGCCGTGTTCATCGGGTCGCCGGCGGATAAGGCCGGGATCAGGCCGGACGACGTGATCAGCGAGTTTGGCGGGAAAACGATTCCCGACGCGAAAACATTTAACGATCTCCTCGCGCAGTATTCTCCCGGCCAGCGCGTGCAATTCCGCGCATGGCATGACGGCCGGCCCGAGAATTTCGTGGCGCGCCTGGGCGAGGCGACGACGGTGGCGAGCCGGTAAGCGCGCGGCGCTGCTAGAGCCAGTGCTTCAGGGGCGGTTATCGAACCGCCCCTTTTTCTTGCACGTCAGGCGTTGCGCGTTGATGAAGCGTCCCGTCACCCGGAATCGACGGGCAATCCGCAGGATTTTGAAGTGCGGCGCTGAGTTCTTCTGCCCGTCTTTCGCTAACCATAACGCAATGTGACGCACCTTCGGCAAGATTCTCAACCTCTGACGGGCGGGAATGGTCAGTCTTGACTTATTCGTGGCACGGTTAGAGGCTGCATTGTGGGCTTTTGTGCGAAATCGAGCGATACGGCTAGCTTAAAGGGGAATCGATAAATCTCCCCGAGGGGAAGGCTTGGCGTTACGATGGCATCCTCGAAAGATATTCTGACCATCTTGGAGTTGTCGGCGCATCTTCGCGTCCATCCGACTACGATTTACCGCTTGCTGCGCGAAGGGCGAATACCGGGCTTCCGGGTCGGCAGTGCGTGGCGATTCAGCCGCCGGGCGATCGAAATATGGGAGCACGAACAAGCCGATCCAAGCGGCGGAAAATCCGCGCCCGCGCGCAAACCCAAGGGCCGCAAGGCACGAAAGTAGCGGCAAACTATTCTCCGCGCGCCTGCTTTTCTGTCATTCTCAGCGAAATCGAGTGGTCATGCTCGGCTCGGAATGACGAAAGGAAGAAAGGACGGCGCGACGTGGACCCCAGCGAAACCTCCAGACCTCGCACACCATCAAATATAGCCGAGTACTTCGGCCGCTTGGCCAACACTTATGGCGACGGCGAGTACTACGGGAATCGGCGCCGCGCCGTGCTCGAGGCGATCGCGGGGGAAATCGCGGATGCGCGCGAGGTGCTCGATGCCGGATGCGGCAACGGGACCTATCTCGCGAAGTTTGTGGCGGCGCCCGGAAATCGCCGGGTGACCGGCATCGACTTGTCAATCGAGATGCTGCTGTCCGCGCGCCGGCGAGTCGGCGTGAAATGCCGGCTGCTTTGCGCGGACGTGTCACGAATCCCGTTCAAGCCGGAGTCGTTCGATTTCATTTTCGCCAGCCACGTGCTTCAGTTCGCCGCGGACCTCGATGCCGTGGTGGTGGAGATCGCGCGATGCCTGCGGCCTGGCGGAGTGCTGATAGCAACCGGGCAGCGCGACCACAGTGTTCGACAGATGCTGAGCGCGATCGCCGGTCCGGACCGATGGCGCGAATATCGCGAGGTTATCTTTCGGCGTGCGCCGCGCCGCGACGCCGATGTGGGTCCCGATGATCGCTACCAGCGGGCGTTTGCCCGGTCCGGTCTGCGCGTCGAGGAGCGCGCGGCGCCGTTTACGGTCGAGTGGGCGGATATCGAAGAGTTCATCCGCGTCAGATGGATGCCGGTGATACCCGAGGACGAGCGCGAACAGGCCGGCGCGATGCTGGCGGAAGTCGCAGAAGCCGCGAAGGCGGGCGCGTCGGGGAGCTTGACGCAGCACGAGCCGCTGATCCTCGGCCGGCGCGATAGCTGAGTCTGGCGCCGTTTGACAAGCGCGCGGTCAACCTAATAGCTAACCCACAAAAGCAAATGGCGGAGAGTTTCGCGCCGATGCCCACGAAATACACCGACGTAAAAGGATACGCGACCTACTACCACTACAGCGGCGCTACGACGCTGCCCGACGTGGTGCCGGACTTTTCACGCGGCCGCAAGATTTTGTTCGTTCACGGCGCCGGCTCGAACGGTCACACCTGGCATCGCCAGATCGACGCGTTCGGCGCCAAGCACAGTCCGATCGCGCTCGATCTGCCCGGCCATGGACGCTCGGCGGGCGTCGAGGGGCTGCGCACGGTTGGGGACTACGCCGACTTCGTTGCGGCTTTTCTTGACATGTTGAAGATCAAGGCCGCGGTGATACTGGGGCATTCGATGGGCGGCGCGATTGCGATGGACCTTGCGATCCGGCACACCGCGCGCGTCGAGGCGTTGATCCTCAGTTGCACGGCGCCGAAGTTCAACATCACGGCCGATCGAATCGAGGCATTGCGGGCAGTCACGATGGGCCGGGCGCCGCAGGCCTTCAACACTGACGGCTATTCGCCCCGCACGGTGAAGGAAAACTTCGACGTCGTCCGCGAAGGCTGGATGGAACAAATCAAGACCGATCCGCGTGTGCGCTACACCGACATTGTCGCGTGCTCGCAGGTCGATTTGCGCGACGCGATCGGAAAGATCGACAAACCGGCGCTGGCGATTGCCGGCGCCGACGACAAGGGCACAACCCCGGCCGACGCGGAGTTTATCGCGGGCAAAATTCGCGGCGCGACGTGCAAGATCATCGTGGACGTCGGTCACTATATCCCGCGCGAGCGTCCCGCCGAGTACAACGCCGCGATCGAACAGTTCGTTTTTTCGTTGGCGAACTGAAGCAGGAATTCGAAATGAGTTTAAGCCGCAAAACCGCAGTGGCCGGCGTGTTCGAGCATCCCACCCGCTTCGCCCCGGACAAAAGTCTGTTTCAGATAATGGCGGAGAGCGTGCGTGGCGCGCTGGACGACGCCGGCTTGACGATCAAGGACGTGAACGGCCTGTGCACGACCGGAATCGGGATGAGCGGGATGGGAATCGTCGGCTTGTGCGATTACCTGAACCTGACGCCGAACTTTGTCGACTCGACTTCGATCGGCGGGTCGTCGTTCGTGGCGCACACCGCGCACGCCGCCGCCGCGATCCACGCCGGGCTGTGCGACGTATGCGTGGTGGTCTACGGCTCGACGGCGGCCTCGTCGCGGTTTGCGATTGGCACCGGCGGAGAACGCGGCGGCGCAGGCGATCCGTGCGACCAGTACGAGATTCCGTTCGGGCCGACGACGGTCGGCGCGTACGCGATGGTCGCGCAGCGCCATATGCATGACTACGGCACGACCTCGGAGCAGCTCGCCGAAATAGCGGTCACGACGCGCCTGCATGCGTCCATGAATCCGGCCGCCAAGTACCGCGACCCGATCACGGTCGAAGACGTACTCGCGTCGCGAATCATCTCGTCTCCCCTGCATCTGCTGGATTGCTGCATCATCAGCGACGGCGGCGGCGCGCTGGTGATCACGTCGGCGGAGCGCGCGCGCGATTTGAAGAAAAAGCCGGTTTACATCCTTGGCGCAGGCGAGACGGTGCGCCACGCGGCGCGTGGGCAGCGCGATTTTCTGGAAATCGCGGCGGCGCAATCGGGCCGGCTGGCGTTCGAGCGCGCCGGCGTCGCGCACAAGGACATCGACATGGCGATGATCTACGACTCGTTCACGATCACCGTGCTCGCCACGCTGGAGAATCTCGGCTTTTGCAAGCGCGGCGAAGGCGGAGCGTTCGTGTCGGGCGGACGGCTGCGCTTCGACGGCGAATTTCCGATCAACACCGACGGTGGAGGGTTGTCGTCGAATCATCCGGGGATGCGCGGAATTTTTTTAGTGATTGAAGCCACGAAGCAACTGCGCGGCGAATGCGGTCCGCGGCAGGTAAAGGACTGCAAAATCGCGCTCGCGCATGGCACCGGCGGCGCGCTCGGCACGCGCCATTCGGGCGCGACGCTTATCCTCAGCAATCAGTAACTCGGGGCATAAATCATGGCGGAACAGACGCAAGCGAAGAAATACTCGAAGCCACTCCCGCATCTCGACGAAGAGAACCGTCCGTGGTGGGAGGCGCTGCAACGGCACGAACTTTACATCCAGAAATGCGGCAACTGCGGCGAGCTGCGCTACTATCCGCGCGCGCTGTGCACGAATTGCATGTCGTCGAATGTGCAATGGATAAAATGCAGCGGGCGCGGCAAGGTCTATACCTTCACCACCACGTATCAGAACCAGGCGCCGGGGTTTCGCGAATCGCTACCGTACATCATGGCCTACGTCGAGCTGGAAGAGGGCGTGAAAATGCTCACCAACCTTGTCGACTGCCAGCCGGAACAGGCTAAAATAGGAATGCCCGTCGAGGTCGTATTCGAGGACGTCACGCCCGCAGTGACGCTCGCGAAATTTCGCCCGGCGAGGTGAGGGCTCAATCCTGGTGAGTACAATCCTTGATCTGCACACGCATAGTGAAGCATCGGAAGACAGCCGCGCACCGGTAGAGGCCTACCTCAACTGGATCAAGCTGCGCCAGGCCGAGCGGCCGGTCGATGGAATCGTCCTGACCGAGCATCGCCAGTTCAATCGCGACGCCGACTACCGCCGCCTCGAGGACAAATTCGGAACGTTGGTGTTGCGCGCGTCGGAGGTCGAGACCACCTACGGACACATGCTGGTGTTCGGGGTGAACGACGACATGATCGCGCGATTCGATTTTGCCGACGTGCGGCTCGACGCGCAGACGTTGATCGATGAAGTGGCGCGGATGGGCGGAATTGTCGTGCCGTGTCATCCCGGCCGCCCGAATATCGGGCTCTACGAGCATTATCAGTCGGGGCCGCCGCTCGAAAACGTGGTCGCGGTCGAAGCGCTCAACGGCGGCTCGCGCAAGGGCGAAGACGAGCGCAGCGCGGAATTGATCGCGAAACACGGCTTTGCCGCGACCGGTGGTTCCGACAGCCATCTGGTGAGCCTGATCGGGCTGTGCGCGACAAAATTCAGCGCTTACATCAAGACGATCGACGACCTGGTGCGGGAATTGAAGACCGGCAACTACGAGCCGGTGGATTTCCGGCCGCGGCGCAAAACCGTGCCGCACGCGGTCGCGATGGAATCCCGGTAACGCCGGAATCGAGACGACGATTATGGCGATAAAGTACGATCCGGCGCTGATCAACAAGGTCTTCGAAGTGACCGAGCCGGTCGAGGCCGAGGCCGAGAAGATAAAACGCTACTGCGCGGCGCTCGGTGAGACCAATCCGATATTCACCGACGAGGATGCGGCGAAAAAAGGGCCGTACGGAGGAATCGTCGCGCCGCCGTCGTTCGCGGTGACGTTCCGCAACGGGCGGCATTTCTTCGAGAGCGTTCCGCGCTTCGGAATGCGCGGCTTCGACGCCGGTAAGGACGTCGAGTTCGTCGCCCCGATCAGGCCTGGCGACTATGTAACGCTTAGCTCGCACGTGAAGGAAATCTACGAGAAAACCGGACGGACGGGCACCATGGTGTTCGTCGTAATCCGCTCGACGCTGAAGAACCAGAACGATGAAGTGCTGGCCCATATCGACCATCGCTTCATGAACCGCCCCTGAGCGCAGCGGTATCGGGAAGTCGAATCACGTGAACAGTTTCGATGAGATCAATATCGGCGACACGCTCGGCCCGCTCGAGCTGTTCGTGAGCAAGGATCAGTGCCGCGCCTACGCCAAGACGATGGGCATGGGTGAGGGCGCGGGACGCTTCACCGACGATGAAGCCGCCAGGAAAGAAGGGCTGCCCGGGATGATCCTCCCGGGCAACATGAGCCTCGGACTGCTCTCGAAGCTGGTGACGGATTGGATCGGCTCGAGCAACGCGTGGCTGACCCGGATGAGCACGACCTATCGCGTGCCGGTGCAACCCGATCGCACGGTCACGATTCACGGCTTCATCACGAACAAGAATCCCGAAGATCGCACGGCCGAGATCGACATCTGGATGGAGAACGAGGAGTCGGAGCGGCTCGTGACCGGAACGGCGACCGTCGAGTTCCGGAAGTAGCCGGCCGAATCGGCGCGCTAACGCGTCCCCGTTTGTCGCCCGACGTGCAGATTCAGCTGCCTATTTTGCGATGGTTCACGCCGGGTCGGGGGTGTATCGCTAAATGGTGACAGCTTCACGGGAATTCCAGGTGATGGCAAAGCCGGCGGGCGCGGTCTGCAACCTTGACTGTAGCTACTGCTATTACCTCGACAAGTCGGCCCTGTATCCCAACGGCGGATCGCTTCGGATGACCGATGATCTGCTGGAGCGCTACATCGTCCAGCACATCGAGGCCTGTCCTAAAGACGTGATTTTCTTCGAGTGGCACGGCGGCGAGCCGACCATCCTGGGGCTCGATTATTTTCGGAGAATCGTCGAGCTCCAGCGCAAGCACCGATCTCCGGGACGGCAGATCCTCAATGGCATTCAGACCAACGGCACGCTGATCGACGACGAATGGTGCCGCTTCCTCGCCGCGGAACGCTTCCACGTCGGCATCAGCATCGACGGACCCAGCGCGCTCCACGACCGCTATCGCGTGACCAAGGGCGGAGGTGCGACCCACAAGCGGGTGATGCAGTCCATCCGGCTCTTGAAGCGCTACCGGGTCCCATGCGACGTGCTGTGCGTCGTCCATCGTGAGAACGTCCGGCAGCCGACTGCGGTTTACCGCTTTTTCAAGGAGCTGGGCGTGGAGTGCCTGCAATTCCTTCCGCTGGTTGTGCGCCAAGGCGGCAGTGGGGTAAGCGCGGAGACGGTGCCGGTAGAAGCCTACGGAGAGTTCCTGTGTACGATTTTCGACGAGTGGTTCAGGAACGATATCGGCCGCATCGCCATCCAGAACTTCGATGAGGCGCTCAGGCCCTTGCTCGGGGTGGAGCATGCTTTGTGCATTTTCAAGGAGACCTGCGGCGATATCGTGGTCGTCGAACATAACGGAGATTTCTACTCCTGCGATCATTTTGTCGATCCGGCGCATCGCATCGGCAACATTTTCGAAACACCGCTCGCGGAATTACTGGAGGACCCGGCGCAGCGCGAATTCGGGCGCAACAAGCGCGACGCACTGCCCCGATACTGCCGGGAGTGCGAGGTGCTGAACTCGTGCAATGGCGGGTGTCCAAAGGACCGATTTGCCCGGACACCCGACGGCGAACAGGGTCTTAACTATCTTTGCCCGGGCCTGAAAAAGTTTTTCACTCATAGCCAGTCACGCCTGCATAGGATCGCGTCGCTGATGCGGTCAGGCGTGCCAGTGGAGCGGCTCATGGAACATCTGCGCTCCGAGGATGGCGAAGCC
>CALAOW010000029.1 GCA_937889395.1 uncultured Pseudomonadota bacterium
GAGCAATCCCGCCTCCACCAGCCGTTGCTGCACCCACGTGAAGACGGCGCGGTGGGTCTCGAGGTCGATGGCGCGCCGCGTCCGAGAAATCGTCGAATGATCCGGGGGCGGCTCGTCCACCGGCAGCCGCAGAAAACTGCGGACCGCCAGCGAGTCGGTCGCGCGCCAGGCAATCCCGCGTTCCGAGTCGATCCCTTCAAAGTAGCCGACCAGCAACAACCGGAAGTACCGACCGGGCGCCAGGCTCGGCCGTCCCATGACCGGCGCGTAGAACTTGGTGCACTTGCCTTCGACAAACCGATCGAAGTCCTCGGCGTCCAGCAGCGCATTCAGCCGCGTGTAGAACGGATGCCCCGGAGACTTCGGCAGCTCCGCGGTCGCGACCCACAACGACGCTTGCTCACTCTGTCGGGTTCCCATTGCCATGCGCGACAGTTTAGTACAGCCAATCCATTCTGGCCATCGATCGAATCGTCACCGACTTTCACCACGGGCTGCTAGGCTAGCTCGAGATACCAGTAACGGATCGCCGAGCGCGGCCTGGCGTCAGTCACCGCCCTACCCAAGGTGATTCCCACCACCATGTTTGCTCGAGATGGTGCTGCATCAGTGCGGGAGATGCCGTGCCAGTAGGCGTCGCAGTTGCCGTAGCGGTCGCAGTTGCTGTGACCGTTGCGGTCGCGGTTGCCGTGGCCGTTGCCGATGTAGTCGCCGTCGACGTAACCGTTGCTGTGGCAGTTGCGGTGGGCGTCGCGGTCGCAGTCGCCGTAGTAGTCGCTGTTGGAGTCGCGCTCGCCGTAGCCGTTGGAGTCGCAGTGACCGTGCCAGTCGGTGTGTGGCTCGCTTCAAGGTCGGCTTCGATACCGATGTTCACCTTACTTGTGCTGATTGTCGCTTGTGCCGTGGGCTGCGCACCGGAACTACTGAAAACCGCGTCAGCTACCCCCGTGCTGGAGTAAGCGTAGGCCTGCGTTACTTCTTGAACCAGACTATTGCTATATTTCGAGAAAGTGTCACTTCCGTATGCACAAGTGAAAAAGAGGTGAGCATCGCCGGAAGTGCCGGTGATTCCCGGTCCCGAGACGGTCGTGCTGGCCGAGCCATTCTGCGGCGTTGGCCCGGCTGCGAATGCACAGCCATTAGAGCTTTTGTAGCAGAGCAAATTCCATGAACCGGCGCCGGCTGCGCCAAGGTCGCAGGTAGGAGCCGTGTCGCTACTCGCATAGACGTGGGTGAGTATTTCCGCAGTGTAACTCGTGTTCCAAGCGGGGAAGGTATATGGCGTCCAACCTGACCCACTCGCAGCACAACCAGCCGACGTAGAAAGAGCTTGAGTGCCGCAGTACAGGATAATGCAGCAGTCACCGGCATTTGCCGAGCCAAAACCACCAGGAAGACTCGTCGGAAAGGGGGTGCCCGATGTGATGCTTGCTGCCGTAGGCGTACCATCGACTACAGGGCTGCCCGCCAGCGCCGGGCAGGGGCTGACCCCTGCACCCAGTGTCAAAAGAAAGAAGAACACTGGCCAGCCTCGCCAGCGGCCGCACAGGCCATCGGCGTGGTCGCGGCGGCGACAGCGCAGTATTAACACTGACACTGGCCAGCCGTGCCAACGGCCGCCACCGTCGCCACGGTTATTGCTGCGAGCAGAATGCACAGGCAACGCATGCTCCTCCGCCACTAATCGCGGGAACGGTCACGACGATCGCCGTATTGGTCGCGCTCGCCTGAATCGGTGGGAACGCATCGTCCAGTTCCGGCGCGCCGCCGCTCACCTCGTCGAATTCATATGATAAAGTTCCGCCCCGAGTTCCCGTCACAGTCACAACTCCGCTCGCGGTCGAGGCGGGGCTGCTGCAGCTCGCGTCGATCTTCCATAAATAGTTCGTCAGTCCCGCGGCCGCCGGGCAGCTTGTGCTGACTGACGCACCGCCGGAGCCGACCGACGAACAGTAGGTCATCACATTCGGCGGTCGCAGGCGCACCTGGACCTGCGCGCGCCCCGGCGCCGCACTACCGGCAATTAATATGCCGGCGATTAGAACGCCGCAAAGTAAGTTCCCGATTTTCATGTCAGCTCCTTCGCTCAAACATCCGCAAATTGGGGCCAAAATGACGAATAGCACTATCATCGGAGTCCTTTCAGGCTGAACTATGACACCCTGAACTTTCGCTGTGCTTTGCCCGCATGAGTGTCAACGCAACATAGTCCCCGCTGCGATGGGGCAGGGTTGGTTCTCCCTGTGATGGACGAAGCACCTCCGTTGCGGTAGGTTCGCGCCATGACCACGCCTCTGAGTCCCGCCGAACTCGCCTGGATGGATGCGACCGCGCAGGCCAATCTCGTCGCGACGGGTAAGGCCACGGCCCGCGAATTGGTTGACGCAGCAATCGAACGCGTCGAACGTATCAACCCGCAACTGAATTGTGTGATCTATCCGTGATTCGACAAGGCGCGCGCCGAGGCCGCCATAGGGCAAAAGCATCCACCGGGTATTTTTCACGGCGTACCCTTCCTGCTGAAAGATCTGTCCGAGATGGTAACCGGCGAGCCGATTAGCTGGGGATGGAAACCGTTCAAGGACGCGCGGGTCACGGCGCGATCCACTTCCAATGTCGCCGCGAAATTTCGCGGCGCCGGCCTGATCGCGATCGGACAAACTACGGTGCCCGAATGGGGTCCGTCGATCGCGACCGAAACTCGCGCATGGGGACCTACGCGCAATCCCTGGAATCTCGAACGCGGTGTCGGTGGATCGAGCGGCGGTGCGGGCGCGTCCGTTGCGTCCGGGATAGTCCCGATTGCCCACGGCAACGATGCGGGCGGCTCGATTCGCATTCCGGCGTCATTCTGCGGAATCGTCGGGCTCAAGCCTTCGCGCGGCCGGACCTCGTTCGGACCGCTGCACGCCGATATCTGGCACGGAATGGGCGAGGAAGGCGCGCTCGTCCGATCCGTGCGAGACGCGGCCGCGGCGCTCGACGTTGTCGGCGGCTACATGCCCGGCGATCCCTACACGGCGCCGGCGCCGCCGCGTCCCTTTCGCGACGAAGCAGCGCTCCCGCCCGGCCCGCTTCGAATCGGCTTCATGGATCGGGCGCCGTCATTCCATCCGGGCATCGATGCCGATTGCGTGGCCGCAGTTCGCAACTGCGCGAAGCTGATGGAGTCGATAGGCCACAAGGTCGAGCAAAATCATCCTGCCGCGCTCGACGATGACCGCATCGGCGACCCGGTCGGCATCCTGATCGCATCCGGCGAAGCCGCCCACGCGGTGGACGCGGAAAGAATTCTTGGCCGCTCCGTCGTCGCCGAAGATTTAGATCCGTGGACCTGGTTTCTCGTCGAAACTGGCCGCCAGGTGTCGGCGGTGCAATTGATCCTCGCACGTGAATGGATCAACGAATTTTCGCGTGCGACCGCGCGATGGTGGAGCGGAGGATTCGATATCCTCGTCACTTCGACTTTAGCCACTCCCGCGCCGCCGCTAGGATTCTTCAAGCTCGGACCGGGCGAGCATCCAGCCGACATAGGACGGCGGATGGCCAATGTCAGCCCGTTCACGATTCCATGGAACGTCGCCGGCAATCCCGCCATCTCGCTCCCGCTGCACATGACGCCCGAGGGCCTCCCGGTCGGTGTTCAGCTCGTCGCTGCGTACGGCCGCGAAGATCTGCTGCTGCGGCTGGCCGCCCAAATCGAGCAAGCCGCGCCGTGGTCCAATCGCCGCCCCCGAATCCACGCCTAGCGCAAAGCGATTGTGAACCGGCCCATGTGGGAAGGGGAACAATCGCCCCCGCATGTTTTGTGCGTCGTGCGGCGCTGCTAACTCTCGGTATGCCAAATCGTGGTTCTGGATTGATAGCCGGCGCGCCGGAGACGCCGGACTGTTCCTCTCGGGCGTCGAAAGACGCTCCCGACGAACCCGACCAACGTAGCCGCGGCTTTTTCGAGCGGCTCTTCGACCGTATCGTTCCGCAGACTGCGCTGGTGCGCTTTCTCGGCTACGTCCGGCCGCATCTATGGCTGGTGGCGGGCGGCTCCGTCATGGGCATTCTGAAATTCACGCTGCCGCTCGCATTTCCGCTCGCCTTCAAATATGTCTTCGACGTTTTACTGGTTCCGCAGCCGCATCCTGAGCATTTGAACCAGATGATCGACCGATGGTGCAGCTCGCTTGCTGCGACGCTTAATCTCGGCGCGGGATCGGCGGCCAAGCTCGAAGCTTTGACGGCTGCCCTGTTCGCGCTCTTCGCCGTTCAGGCGATTGCGACTTACTATCGCAACTACTGGGCGAGCATGGCGGGTCATCGCCTGATCTTCGACCTGCGCTACGCGCTGTATCTGCATATGCAGCGCCTGTCGCATTCGTTTTTCGATCGCACGGCTTCGGGTGCGGTGGTCTCGCGCTTCATTTCCGACATCTCGATGGCGCAGAATTTCGTCGGCTCGGCGATGATAAACATCTGGATGGACGGCGTGTCGCTGGGCTTCGTGATTTGGCTGTTGTTCTACCTCAACGTGCGCCTGGCGTGGATCTCGCTGATAGTCATTCCGTTCTACGTCGCGGTGATCAGAATTCTCTCGCCGAGAATCAAGGAGACCAGTCACGACCTTCAGGAAGTGGTCGAGGAATTTTCCGGCGAGCTCCAGGAACGCGTCGCCGGAATCTCGACGACGAAATCATTTGCGCGCGAGGCGGACGAGGCGCGCCGCTTCCATCAGCGAACCACCGAGCTTTACGACCTGACTATTGAGAGCGTGAAGCTTTCCTCGACCCATCAGATGTTCACCGAGTTCATCTCGCGCGGCGCACCGTTGATCGTGATCTGGGCGGGCGCGCTGATGATCATGCACCGTCAGATGACGATCGGAACCGTGGTCGCCTTCTTTGCGTTCCTCGGCGCGCTGTACCTGCCGCTCCAGCGGTTCTCGGAATTGTCGATCATCGTGGCGACTGCGTTGGCCGCGATCGAGCGGATTTTCGCGTTTTTCGACGAGACGCCCGAGGTGCATGACCTGCCCGGTGCGTCGGCGCTCAAAGTGAAAAGCGGGATGGTCGAGATCCAGCATCTGCGCTTTGGCTACAAGCCGCTGGACGGCGGACCGATCCGCCTCATTCTCGACGATGTGAGCCTGGCCGTCCCCGCCGGGACCACGCTGGCGTTGGTTGGGCGCTCGGGGGCCGGCAAGACCACGCTCGCCAGCCTGATTCCGCGCTTCTACGAACTGGCCGCCGGCCGAATTTTGATTGACGGCGCCGACATTGCGACCGTTACCCTCAAGTCGCTACGCGATTCAATCGGGATTGTTCCGCAGGACGCGATCCTGTTCAGCGCGTCGATCCGCGAGAACGTGCAATATGGGCGCCCCGGCTCGCCCGACGCAAATGTTTGGCGCGCGCTCGAGCAGGCCAACATCCGCGACTTCGTCGATTCGATGCCCGACAAGCTCGACACGATGATAGGCGAGGGCGGCGTGCGGCCTTCGACCGGTCAGCGTCAGCGCCTCGCGCTGGCGCGCGTGTTTCTGAAAGACCCGCCGATTTTGATCCTCGATGAAGCCACCTCAGGACTCGATTCGGAAGTCGAAAACCTGATTCACGACGCCGTGCGCCGCCTGATGAAGGGGCGGACGTCCTTTCTGATTGCGCATCGGCTCGCCAGCGCGGTCGATGCAGATGTGATCGTCGTGCTCGATTGCGGGAAGATCGTCGAGGTCGGTTCGCATTCGGAGCTCGTGAAGCGCGCGGGCGTGTACTCGCAACTCTTCAACGAGCAGACTCGCAAGCTGCGCGTGACGCCCGACCATACAGCGCGCGTGCCCGGTTCGCTAAGTCCCGCGCCGGCGCGAGATCGCACCGATTAGCGGCTCGCCGCTGACCGTCGCACGCCCGGGCGGCTACATTTTTGAAGCCAGGTAGAGAAACACGGCGAAAAAAAACGCCGCGATGAGCACGACCGCCGCGATCTTTGCCGCCGTGCTCCTGGCGGGCGCCAACGACTCATCGTCAGTCTCATATGTGATCGCGATCAGCCCGGTGCCCGGTTGGGTTGACCAACCATACATCGCCGGCGGATTGGTAACCGACAGCACGCTGATCCGTTCGCCCGCCTCCTCAAGCCATTTTTCATACTCGTCGGTGTTGGCGAACTGCTTGGTGAAAACAGCCATTCTCACCCTTGTTGACGCCCGCAGGCGCCAACAAGAAGAAATTATGTATGACCGCGTGTTAAGTCAAATAATGCGATTTGCCAATTACGCAACTCTACACGCGCCAATTGGCGTCTTCGCTATTGGTGTGGATAAAAGACGTAAAACAGAATCGACAGGCCGCATAGCAACCACAATCCGGCGTGGACCTCGCTACGGCGTCCGGCGGCGAGCTTGACCAAGGGATAAAGAATCAGTCCGGCCGTGATTCCGATCCCGATGTTGTAGGTGAAACTCATCAGGGCAATCACCGTAAAGGCGGGAATCAGTTCGGTGTAATCGTCGAAGTCTATTTTGACGACCGGCGCAACCATCATCGCGCCTACGGCAATCAGCGCCGGCGCGTACGCCGCGGCCGGGATCGCAGCTACCAGGGGCGCGAAGAACAGCGACATCGCGAACAGAGCTGCGACCACCACTGCCGTCAACCCCGTGCGTCCGCCGGCGTGGACGCCGGCCGCAGATTCGATGTACGCGCCTGAGGTGGTGGTGCCCACCAGGCCTGCGAACATGGTGGCGATTGCGTCGGCAAGCATCGGGCGTTCGATCTGCGGCAACGTCCCGTCGGCGTCGAGAAATCCGGCGCGCGCGGAGACTCCGATTAGCGAACCCATCGTGTCGATCAATGCCATCACGAATATCGTCAGCAGTACGCCGAAAAATCCGACGCTCAACGCGCCTCGCAGATTGAGTTGCAGCATGATGGGCGCGGGATTCGGCGGCACGCTGACCCACGCCGACGGCGGCTTCGCGACACCCGCGACAAATGCAATCACAGCCGAGATCAAAATCCCGAGCAGGATTGCGCCCGGCACGCGCCGGACCATCAGTACCGCGATCAGCACGAAGCTGAGCACCGCGATCTCGACCGACGGCGCCGCGAGGTTCCCGATCCTCACCGGCGCGCCTGCCACGCCAATCGCGACGATTCCGGATTCGTTGAGCCCGATGAAGCTGAGGAACAGTCCGATTCCCACGCCGAAGCTGTAGCAAAGCCCCGGCGGAAGCGCTTCGACCATCCATTGCCGTACGCGCGCTACGGTCAACAGCGCGAACATCACGCCCGCGAGGAACACGGCGGCCATCGCCGTTTGCCAACTGTAGCCAAGCACCTTCACGACCGTGTATGCGACGAACGCGTTCTCGCCCATGTACGGCGCGATCGCGAACGGACGATTGGCGTACAGGCCCATCACCAGCGTTCCGACCACCGCAGTCATCACGGTCGCGACCATCGAAGGTCCTTCGGGGATGCCCGCGGCTTTCAGAATGGCCGGATTGACGGCGATTATGTACGACATCGTGACGAACGTGGTAACGCCCGCCAGCACCTCGCGTCGAAACGTGGTGCCGGCAAGTTCCAACCCGAAGTAATTTGCTATTCGCGATTGCAAAAAATGCGTCCCTGGCCGATCCGCGAGGCCTGAATTACCACGTCGCGGCGCGCACACGCCACAACAATGCGTGCAAATGCGGTTTGGTATATAAACGAACGAATCGCGCGCGACAATTCATGTGCGCAGTGTTGTCAGCCATCAATCAAAGAGCGGGCAAGGGAAAGAAGAACAATCTGCGAAGCCGCCGGCGCCCAAGTCGATAACCACTTCAAGTTGCCGTCCAACGTCAAGGTGGTTAGCAATACGGAGGGCCTGCTCGGCGGTATCAAGCTGTGGCAGGATGAAGCTGTCGCGAAAAAGTGATCTTTCTTGGAATGGAGGGGCGGCCGAGTGGTTGAAGGCACCGGTCTTGAAATCGTGTTCTGCGCAGTATGACAAGCGATCTAAGCCCGGATCTCCGTTTTCTAAGTGAATTAGCAATTTGATAAAATGCGAGAAAAGCCCTGATGGATGCGGGTTTGGACGCGATTGGGGCGGTACGGAGGAGGAACAGGCGGTGGGTGAGACGCAAGAACGGTCCTTTCAGCTCTCGTTCAACAGCTCCCTGCGGGTCGACTTCTAGGGCGCGCGAGTGACCTCCGCCGGTGGTTTGATCCGGCTAAACCGTTCTAACCGGGCGAAGCCCGCATCGTTTCTTAACGTCCATCGCTGGCATAGGCCGTTGTCCTCGGGAGCCGGCCCGGTTACGGGACTTCGGTGCTCGCGTCGAGATACGCCAGCATCAGTTCATTCACCATCGATGGATCGAGCGAAGCCGCGCTGCCGGCGTACATCGCGCCGCTGCGCGCGGGCGTCGCCGGCGGATTCTTCGCGTAATCGACCCCGGCCGCGATGTCTCTGACGAAACGCGCCGCCAATCCCGGAATTGTCTGGAGCAAGGTGACGCACATATGAAAGCCGGCGGGCCGCTGCAGCCCGTTAAGCCGCCATCCACGCTCCACGAGAAAATCGTGGACGTGGCGGATGTCCACCTTGTCCGACGTAATCGCGATGCAGTAGGTCGGCTTGCCGATAATCTTGAGCTCCGGGATTTTTGCGACTCCCGACTTGATCGTGTCCGCCGCCTTCATGATGCGGCGGGTCGCCTTCAGGTAGCCTTCCTCGCCGAGCGTGACCATCGCCGCCCATGTCGATGCGCTGATTCCCAGCGAGCGGGTGCCCGCCACCGTGGGCGCCGCATACAAGCCGCCCTGCCAGTCGGGCATCGTGAAGTACATGCGCCGGCGCAGCGCGCGATTGCGATAGAGCACCACCGACGCGCCCTTGAGCCCATAGCCCCATTTGTGCGTATCGCAGGACATCGAGGTGACGCCGGGCAGGCGGAAGTCGAACGGCGGAACGTCGTAGCCGAGCTTTGCGATCCACGGCAGGATGAAACCGCCGAAGCAGCTATCGACATGCAGGCCGACGCCGGCTTCAAGCGCGAGGGCGGACAACTTCCCGATCGGATCGATCAGCCCGTGCGGATAATTCGCCGCCGAACCCGCGATCGCGATGGTGTTGGGCCCGATCGCGCGCCGCATCGCGTCCACGTCGGCCAGGTAATCGGCTCCGACCGGCACGCGAATCAGCTTGATGCCGAAAAAGTGCGCGCCCTTGGAAAATGCCGGATGAATCGTGTCCGGCACCACCATCTCGGGCGCGGTGATTGCGCGCTCGGCCTTGGCTTGCTCCCGGTACGCCAGCATCGGCAGGATGATGCTCTCGGTGCCGCCCGAAGTGATCGCTCCGCATACCTCGGCCTGCGGATCCTTCTCGCGCGCGAGATCCGCGCCCAGCATCCGCGCGGTCATCGCGATTATCTCGCCCTCGAATTTGGTGCCGCTCGGGCACATGTCGCGGTGCAGCGGGTTGACGTGCGAGAACAGCGCGAACACGCGGTTGAGGTAAGCATAGTGCTCCATCCCGCCGTGGAAGTAGGTGCCCGAGATCTGGCCGGTCTGCCAGCGCACGTTTTCCTGGCGCGCGATGCTGCGCAACTCGCGCATGACCTCCTCGGGCTGGCGGCCCTTCGTCGGCAGCTCGCGAAAGGTCTCGAAGGTTTCGCGATAGGGGAACATATCCCCAAAAGGTCCGGAGGGCTCTTGCTGCTTCTTCGCTGCCTTGGGCATGGTACGAACTCCTTGGGGATCTCAGCGCCCGGATAATCCGGCGCCGGGGCCAAATATAACTTATTGCCTGGCGTTTTCCGAATTCCCCGGACAGGCCATGTCCGCCAACGGTATTCCTTGACAAATGTAAACCGGAATTTCCATTTTAACCCGGATTCAGACTCGCACCCAGAGCACGCGGTTTGAAACGCGAAGTTCGAGCCCGGTGTTAAGTTCGAAACCCTTTCCACGGCGGCGTAGCGGACCATGAGTGTCTCGCGTTGGCATGAAACACCTGAAACTGGCGTTTTCCCGACTGAGTTCTCACACACTTATCCCTTTCCCCCCTATCCCGTCATCTAAACCGCGATTCTCCTTTTGCCAGAAAACAAAAAGCCCGGCACCTTTCAAACCAAAGGTGCCGGGCTTCATACCCTTATCGCGTAATTGCTGAGCGCAGCGGCTTATTCCAGCGTTATGGCACTTTCCGGACCGCGGCGAGGATCGCGGCTCTTGGCCGCTTCGCTCCGTCTATTATTCTACAAAGCTTGTCATGCAAGCCTTACTGACCGCTTCAGTGGATCGTGGACGGCATCGCCCGCACGTTGCACAAAGGCACCAGCACGAGTTCTCGGGACGGAGAGCCAAGTCAGATCGGGAGTCGTGCTCTGGTGTCCGGCCCGATCTCGTCGAGACACACTTCGCGGTGCTCGCAGGCCGAGACGTGGGCGGCGATGGCGAAGCGGAGCGTTGCCGCTGCATCGTCGGCATCCTGTGGGGGTTGGCGGCCTTTAATCAACGCGTCGATGAAATCGTGCACGCCGAGGCGAAAACTTTCCGACCAGTCGTTTGGAATGTCGTGCCAGCCGCGCGTCTCGCCGTCCCGATACAGGACCAGCGCAGGCTCGTCGAGCAGAGAACCGGTGCAGCGGTTGATCCAGATGATGCCCTCGGTCCCGTGGATTTCGATGCGGTCGTCACTGGCGTAGTACTTCGAGCGTACGCGCATGCCCACCGAAGCGATGACTTCCCAGCTGCCGAACTTGGGTACGCCGGCGTACTTCCAACTGATTAAAGCGGGCCCGTCGTAGAAAGCGTCCGACCCAAACCGGTTGACGTGAATCCACGCGTGCACGCGTTCGACCGGCTCGGCGATGAAGAAGCGCGCCATGTTGTAGCAATGGTAGCCGTGGTCGAAGCAGGTTGGGCCGCCACCGCAGGTTTCCGGATTCATGCGCCACGCTAGCGACGTGGCCGGCACCCGCCAGCCGTCATCGAAACGTCCGGCCGCCGTCTTGATACGCACCGAGATGGGCTCACCGATTGCGCCTTCCTGGACCAGCGCGCGCGCCTTGACGTGCGGCGGATAGTACATGAAGTTCTCGAAGACACGCAGCCGGCGTCCCGCAGCTTTCGCCGCTTCATTCACGTCGTCGAGTTCGCGCAGCGTCAACGCCGGCGGCTTCTGCAACGACACATGCTTGCCTGCCTTCAACGCGGCGATGGCGACCTCCCGATGCAAGTGGTGTGGTATCAGTATCTCCACGGCGTTCACGTCGGAGTCGGCGAGAAGCTGGTGATAGTCACGATACGTCTTCTTTGGTTGCCACTCCTGCTGTCGCTGACCTAGTAGCGCTTCGTCGTTGTCACAGATTGCTGTCAGCTCCGCGCGCGAGTGATCGCGATAGCCCAGGACCTGCAGGCTGGCGATGCGCCCGCAACCAATCAGACCAACGTGTACGCGTTCGAGCGGCGTCATACTGCGCTTATCTCAAATCGTGTGTCACCTGTCTATGAAAGATCGGACAGATTGACAGATATTCCCTATAACTTTCCGAGCTAACTCTATATGAGCCGGAATTTCCATTTTCAATCCTGAATCGGATTAGCACCGACAGCGGGCGGTTTGCGGGTGACGGTATTTTATGCCCGTTGGGTCTATCCGGGAAGTTGTGGGCGCCAAGCGCTTGATTTCAACGCGAAGGTCCGGCCCTGCGGTCCGAGGAGAAGGTTACCGGGGTTGCAGCGCAGGTCTAAAGACTACGTCCGCGATTAGAGCCCGAAGAAGAGGCCGAAGCCAGATGGCGGACGCGGACCGTACTCGTAGCCCGGCCCGTAGCCCGGCCCGTAGTACGGCCCGTAGTACGGCTCCGGCCCATAGTAGTCGTAGGGCTCAGGCGCCCCGTAGTAGTAGGGTCCGGGCGCGTAATAACCACCGCCCCAATAACCACCGCCCCAATGGCCGCCGCCCCAACCTCCGCGATGGCCACCGCCGTAATACCCGCCACGCCCGCCGCCGCGGTGGCCGCCGCCGTGGCCGCCGCCGTGGCCGCCGCCATGATGGCCGGCGGCAAGCACCGAGGTCATGGGGAACGTGCAAAGCAAGCCACCGAATGCGAGCGCCATCGCGATCTTGCCGAATCTCGCGAGCATGGATCGCGAGTCTTTACTGTGTTTAGTCGAGGTTTTCATGATGATACTCCGTCGCCGGTGCGACTCCCAATTCATTAGCTCTCTTTGCTAGCTGCTTTTTTTGCTTCGGAGCGCGCGCGGCCGCGGAACATTGCGTCGGCAGTCTTCTTCTGCGCGTCCGACATACTGTTGTAGAGACCCTCGAAGGCCGGAATGAATTTCTTCATTCCGTCCTCATGTGCCTGGATGACCTCCGAGTAGGATTTGACGACGTCAACGGCGGTCATCGACTGCATGGCTGCGGCCCGTTGTTTCTGTAAGTCCACCATCGCCTGCGCGTTATCGCGCATCACCTGGGCAAGGTTGTCCCATTGAGTCTTCTGAGCATCCGTGATGTGGAGCTTTTTGTGCAGCTCTTTGATACGCGCCTCGACCGATGCGGTTCCAGGTCCGGGCGCCGTCACCGCAGCCGACGCCATCTCTTGTCGCGAAGACGCTGCGGGTGATTTGGTCGCAGCCGTCGAACCGGTGGAAGCTGCGAACAAAGGAGTGGCAAGCACGATAGCGCCGAGAAGGGTTGCCGCTGCTGTGATTGCGTGCGCTTTTGGACGCGTGATCGAGATCATGATTTGGTGCCTCAATTTTAGAGTTCCCCTCGTAGAGTTCGATTCAGATCAAATCTAATTTCAAGATTTATCACAGTCTCCAGTGGTACCGACGAAAATTCCATTGAATTCAATGACAGAAGTGCCGTGCGGCACAATCCAGATGTGAAGTATGAGGAGTTTTTTAGCGGCCAGCGGCATTCGCCTGCCAAATTTCGATCATGGTGTGAGGAATCGCGCGGCCATCTTCGTCGAGCACGCGACCGGTCACGATTCTGCTCTGCCTCCACCTCACACCGCGACGCCTGAGCGCAGCAGCTCCTCGGCGATGATGATGCGCCGCACCTCGCTCGTGCCCGCACCAATCTCCATCAGCTTGCAAGCACGATAGAGGCGGTTCACCTCCATCTCCCACATGAAGCCGCTGCCGCCGTGAATCTGCACGGCGTCGGCTGCCACGCGCGAGGTCGCTTCCGCGCAGTAGAGAATGGACGCTGCGGTGAGCTGATGGACACCGCCACGCCCGCCGCCACCGATCTCCAGCACGTTCACGGCCGCGAGCGCCTTGTAAGCAAGCATCCTCATCGACTCGATCGCGGTGTACATGTCCGCGAGCTTTGCCTGGATGATTTGGAACTCGCCGATCGGACGGCCGAACTGCCGGCGTTGCCGCGCATAATCGAGGGCAAGCTGCAAGCAGCGTTCAGCGATCCCGATCGACAAGGTCGCTCCCACCGCGCGCTCGAGGTCGAGGCCGCTCATGACGACCGCGACGCCGGCGTTTTCCTCACGTACGCGGTTGGCGACGGGAACCCGGCAGTCGTCGAAGACCAGCTCCGCCGTCGGGCTGCCGCGAAAGCCCATCTTGATGAGCTTCTGCGCCACCGAAAAGCCAGGCGCGCTCTTCTCGACGAGGAACGCGCTGATGCCCTTGGGGCCAAGCTCCGGCGAAGTCTTCGCGTACACGAGCAGCACATCGGCGATCGAGCCGTTTGTGATGAATAGCTTGCGGCCGTTCAGCACGTAATGATCCCCGTCGCGTCGCGCTGTCGTGCGCATGCCGCCGAGTGCGTCGGAGCCAGCGCCAGGCTCGGTGAGGCCGAGCGCGCCGACCAGCGTCCCGTCGGCGAGACCCGGCAAGTAGCGTTTCTTCTGTTCCGGACTCGCGTTGCGCTGGATGTTGTTCACGCAGAGATTCTCGTGGGCAAGCCACGAGAGGGCGACGGCCTGGTTCCAGCGCGCAAAGCCCTGGCCCACCAGCGCCGACGAAAAAAGGTCGAGTCCGGGTCCGCCTTCCGACTCCGGGATCGTCAGGCCGAGGTAGCCGGCCGCGCCGAGGCGACGGAAGAGTCCTTCTGGCCACCACTCGTCGTCGTCCATCTTCCTCGCGAGTGGCGCCAGCTCTTTGCGCGCGAACTCGTCGGCCAGCGCCAGCGTGTGGCACTGATCTTCGGTCAATTCGTAGGGGTTTGGAGCGGGTGCGATGCGGGCCATAGGGCCTCCTGGGCTCGAATGTGAGTATCATTTGCCAGAGACTCGATCCGAGGCAAGGACCCGCAGCGTTCTTCGGCCCCGCATCGCGTTCATCAACTCCAATTCTTCCAACTCTTCCGCGACCATCGGTTCTCTGTTAAGTGAGCATCACTCAGTCAGGATATTCGCGAGGCGCTGAGCCAATGCCGATCTTGCCAACCCGCATCGACCCGCACTCGGAGACGTTTATTGCCAATCGGCGGGCCATGCTCGAGAAGCTCGACCGCCTCGCGGCGTTGCAGCGCCAGGCGCTACTCGGCGGCGGAGAGCGCTACGTCGAGCGGCATCACCGGCGCGGGAAGCTTTTGCCGCGCGAGCGTATCGAGCTGCTAGTTGACCCTGACTCGCCGTTCCTCGAACTGTCACCCTACGCGGCGGCCGAGACCGAGTACGAGGTCGGCGCATCGCTCGTGACCGGGATCGGTGTCGTCTCCGGGACGGAATGCCTGATCCTTGCCAACGACCCGACCGTGCGCGGCGGCGCCATAAACCCGTACTCGCTCGCCAAGATGTTGCGCGCGTACCAAATCTCGATCGAGAACCGGCTCCCGCTCGTCTACCTGGTCGAATCAGGAGGCGCGGACCTGCCGCGCCAGGCGGAGATCTTCGTGCCCGGCGGCGCGATGTTCCGCAACTTGACGCGTTCTTCGGGGCGGCGCGTGCCGACGATCGCACTGGTGTTCGGCAACTCGACGGCCGGCGGCGCCTATTTGCCCGGCCTCTCCGACTACGTGGTCATGGTGCGCAATCGCGCCAAGGTCTTCCTAGGCGGCCCGCCGCTCGTGAAGATGGCGACGGGCGAGGACGCTAATGACGAGGAGCTCGGCGGCGCCGAAATGCATGCCAGCTTGTCAGGCCTCGCTGACTACATGGCGCTCGACGAGCCTGACGCAATCCGGCTTGGCCGGCGCATCGTCGCCCGCCTCGCATGGCGCAAGCTCGGCCACGGCCCGAGTGCGGCGCCGCATGAGCCGCGCTACGACAGCGACGAGCTGCTCGGTATCCCTTCGGCCGATATGAAGGTGCCGTTCCCGATCCGCGAGGTGATCTCGCGCGTAGTGGACGGCTCGGAGTTCGACGAGTTCAAGCCGCTGTACGGCACGAACCTGGTGACGGGATGGGCGCGCATCCACGGCTACGACCTCGGCATCCTCGCCAACGACCAGGGCGTGCTCTTCTCGGAGGAATCGCAGAAGGCGGCCCAGTTCATCCAGCTCGCCAACAAGATCGATCTGCCGCTCCTGTTCGTGCAGAACGTCACGGGCTACATGGTCGGGCGACAGTACGAGCAGCGCGGCATCATCAAGCACGGGTCGATGATGGTGAACGCCGTCTCGAACAGCAGCGTGCCCCACCTGACGCTCCAGGTGGGTGGCTCTTACGGCGCGGGCAACTACGGCATGTCCGGCCGTGCCTACGAACCGCGATTTCTCTTCCTCTGGCCCAATGCGAAGACGGCAGTGATGGGCCCCGAGCAGCTCGCCGGAACGCTCTCGATCGTGGCGCGCGCGGCGGCGGCCGCAGCAGGAAAACCCTTCGACGAGGAGGCCGACGCCGGGCGCCGGCGCACCGTCGAGGACCAGATCGAGCGCGAGTCACTGGCACCCTTCACCAGCGGCCGGCTCTTCGACGACGGAATCATCGATCCGCGCGACAGCCGGACCGTGCTCGGGATAGCGCTCTGCGTCGTGCACTCGAACGAGATCCGGGGCGCGCGCGAGTTCGGCGTCTTCCGGATGTGAGGGCGGCATGCGGAAGTTGCTGATCGCCAATCGGGGAGAGATCGCACGGCGCATCCAGCGCACCGCGCGCGAGATGGGCATCGCGACGGTGGCCGTGTTCTCGGAGCCCGATCGCGACGCGCCCTTCGTGCGTGAGGCGGATGAGGCGGTCGCGCTCGGCGGTGCGTCGCCGGCAGAGTCATACCTGCGCATCGAAGCAATCATGGATGCGGCGCGCCGCACGGGCGCCGATGCGGTGCACCCGGGCTACGGCTTCCTGTCGGAGAACGCGGCGTTGGCCGCAGCGTGCCGCGACGGCGAGCTTACGTTCGTGGGACCTCCGCCCGAGGTGGTCGCCGCGATGGGCTCGAAGCTCGAGGCGAAGCGGCGCATGCAGCACGCAGGCGTGCCGCAACTGCCGAGTCGCGAGCTTCGCGACGGCGCGTCGGCGGCAGAGCTTGCGCGGCTGGCAGGCGAGCTCGGCCTACCCGTCGTCGTGAAGGCCTCGGCCGGCGGCGGTGGCAGAGGCATGCGCGTGGTACATAGCGCGGCGGAGCTCGGAGAGGCTGTCGCCTCGGCCCGCCGCGAGGCGCTCTCGGCGTTCGGCGACGATACCGTTTACCTCGAGCGCTATCTCGAGGCCGCGCGCCACATCGAGGTACAAATCTTCGGCGACGCACACGGTCGCGTGATCCATCTCTACGAGCGCGAATGCTCGATCCAGCGGCGCCACCAGAAGATCATCGAGGAATCGCCGAGCACCGCGATGACCCCGGTGCTCAGCCAGAAGATCCGCGCGGCCGCGGTCGCCGCGGGCGAAGCGATTGGCTACCGTAACGCCGGAACCGTCGAATTCCTGCTCACGCCGGCGGGAGAGTTCTTTTTCCTGGAAGTAAACACGCGCCTCCAGGTCGAGCATCCCGTGACCGAGTGCGTGACGGGCCTGGACCTCGTGCGGCTCCAGATCGAAGTGGCGCGCGGCGGCGCGCTTCCGGCGCAGGAAGAAGTGCCGACGCCTCGCGGCCACGCTATCGAGGCGCGTCTCTATGCCGAGGACCCGCGTTCCGGCTTCGCGCCATCGACGGGCACGTTCCACCGTTTCGCCTTCACACTGGGATCGGGACTGCGGCTGGACTCGGGTGTCGAGGACGGCTCGGAGGTGAGCGTCCACTACGACCCGATGCTGGCCAAGGTGATCGCGTGGGCGCCGACGCGCGCGGAGGCGGCGGCCAAGCTGGCCAACACACTCGCGCGCGCGCACCTTCATGGCCCGCATACGATTCGCGATCTCCTGGTGCGCATCCTGCGCCATCCCGAGTTCATTGCGGGCGCAACCGACACGCATTTCCTCCAGCGACACCCCGCTCAGATCCTCGGCGCGCCGCTGTGCGACGCGGCGGGCGAGCGCCTCCACGCGCTGGCTGCGACGCTTGCGTTGCAAGCCGGGCGGCGCGCGCGCGGCGGCTCGATGGCCTCGATCCCGTCGGGCTGGCGCAACGTCCCTTCGCAAGACCAGGAGCAGGCCTTCGAGGGAGCCTCAGGGCGACTCGACGTGCGCTACCGCTTCGGGCGCGAGGGTCTCAGCGCTCAAGTGAACGGCGACGCGCTCGAAGGTGTTCGCGTACACGCGTGCGCCGAAGGCGAAGTCGATCTCGAAGTCAGCGCTGTACGCTATCGTTATGCGGTGCATACGGTCGGTGAGCGGGTCTTCGTGGACAGCGCGCTGGGCGCAAGCGATTTGCGCGAACTCCCACGCTTCGCCGAGCCCGAGATCGAGATAGCGGCCGGCTCGCTGGTCGCGCCTATGCCGGGCGTGGTCAAACAGATTTACGTCATCGTCGGCGCCCACGTCGCCAAGGGCGACCTGCTGATGGTGCTCGAGGCGATGAAGACGGAAATCCCGATCCGGGCGCCGCAGGCGGGAACGGTGACCGAGATCGGCGCGACCGTCGGGATACAGGTGGCAGCGGGCGCGATTCTAGCGGTTATCGAAGCAGAGAGCGTGAGTGACAAGGAATGATCAGGGGTGTCTTCCGGAGATCCCTTCTCGCAAATGGGATATATCGGGTTTGGCGCCCGACGCTTGCTTGATTGCTTGCTCGGAGATTGACGAGTTATAACAAATCTATTATGAGCATCAAGGGGTGCGCACATAATAACGTTTGCGTTGTATACCGCTATTGTTATACTAGGTGAAGCTGTACGACTATCTCGACGATCACGGAAATAACGTGATCGCCGCATGGACTGGGCAGCAAACGAGGCGGGACCGCGCAAAGATCATCAATAAGCTAAGGGCATTGGAACAGATGGATTTCGACCTTGCACGGGGATCGAAACTACTGCAAGGGCCGATCGGAAAGCACGTTTACAAATTAAAGATACATGGCGAGGTGATGATGAGGCCGCTTCTTTGTAGAGGGCCAATCGATAACGACAACGAGTACACACTATTGATTGGTGCAGTGGAGATCGGCTCCGTGCTGACGCCCACGGCTGCTGTGCGCCAAGCTCAGGCGGCACGCGAGACAATTATTCACGATCCGAATAGGAGGTGCGGCCATGTCCAAGTCACATAACGATCTGAACGACCTCGCCGAAGCATTTAAGGACAAGGAATTTCGCGAATCTTACGCGGAGGATTTCCTCAATACACATATTGCGAGTCAGATAAGGGTAATCCGCGAACAGCGCGAGCTTACCCAAGAAGATCTAGCTGAATTGGTTGGCACCAAACAGACAGGCATCTCACGAGTCGAAAACGTCAACTATTCGGCGTGGAACATCAAGACCCTCAAAAGACTAGCCTTCGCGCTGCAATGTAGACTTCACGTTTCTTTCGAGACGTTTGGCTCATTACTCGAAGAAGGCTCAAGTTTCTCGCGAAGCGCACTCAAAAGGCCCAGTTTTGAGGCGGACCCCATTTTCGCCAGTTATACGAAGCCTTCGTTGAAAAACAGCAAAAGTTATGTTGATGCCATGAGTGCTTCGCAGGCCCCAGGGCAGCATCGGGGCATGATTTACCGATCTGAGCGGCTTGCGTCAGAAAGAGCCGACAGCCAGTCGGCCAGCGTCCCAAAATCAGGATTGCAGGAAGAAATCAATCCGTCAGACTCTCAACCATTGCAGGCGGCCGCAGAGGCGCAAGCGAGCTAGACGAATATGCAGGTAAGACAGGTTCTTTTGGCTCGCGCTATCCAATTGGCAAGAGCAGCCACCAATATTGGCTGGCTGCCCGATCTGTTTCAGGAGATCGGCGCCAAATATGAATTTGCGATTGTGCCGAAGCCCGAAGAGGTCTTCCGCGCAGAACCAAATAAAGCCGTATTTAAGCATGGGCGATTAGACACAAATGTAGTCGATACGCTGACGCTAAACATCGATGGATTCGTGGTCGATACGACAACCTCGACCGACAATGCAGCGCTGTTCTTAAATGACTTTTTGCAATGGCTAACGGCGAGAGTTCCGAATCTCAAAGAGGTCGGGAAGCCCTTTTACCTTAGTCAACTTGAGGTGAATCTAGAGTTCGGCCAATTCAGGAACATTCTCGGCTCCGTCGGCCAACAGATCTTCGAGTTGCTAGAGAGATACGAATTGTCTGGCGTCAAGCCTTACGCTTTCAGCAACCTACAGATCGCTCAAGACCCACTTGGCAAAATCGGTTTACAACTAAGCGCTTTCGGCATTGAACGAAGGCTCAATGTTGCGTTTGCCGATAATATTTTCTTCGCGCAAGCGCCCCTAAAAACACAAGACCACATATCGGTGCTCGAAAGTTTAGAGCGAGCGCTTGCGGGCATCTGAGCGGGCTCCCATCGGCCCAAATCTAAATTAGGGCACGAGCTAATGATCTAGGAGGAGAGCTGCAATGGCTGACCAGCCGGTCCAATACGAGCTGCGTGATGGTATCAGCACGATCACGATCGATCGCCCCGAGGCGCGCAACGCGCTGAACCGCGCGGTGCGCGAAGGCCTATGGGCGGCGTTTCGCAGCTTCGTCGATGACGACGAGGCGCTGGTCGCGATTCTCACCGCAACCGGTGACAAGGTCTTCTGCGCCGGCGCCGACTTGAAGGAGATGTCGGTGACGGGGCTTCAGGTCCCGCCGCCGGATTTCGTCCCGCAGCTCGGCCGCAATCTCATGACGGACAAGCCCGTGATCGCCGCGGTGAACGGGTTGGCCTACGCCGGCGGTTTCGCCCTGGCGCAGATGTGCGACCTATGCATCGCTGCCGAGACGGCGAAGTTTGCGATCACGGAGGCGAAATGGAGCCGCGGCGCGCCGTGGGCGGCGCCGCTGCCGTGGATGATTGCGCCCCGCGTGGCGCTCGAGCTTTTGCTCACGGCAGAGCCGATTGATGCGCATCGCGCATACGAGATCGGCCTGGTGAACCGCGTCGTGCCGCTCGAACACCTGCAGGAGGAGGCGCGCGCGCTGGCGATGCGCATCGCGCAGAACGCGCCGCTCTCGGTGCGGGCGGGCAAGCGCATGGTGTACGCAACCGCCGAGCGCCTGCGCAGCGAATCTTTCGACGAGGCCGAGCGCATCTTCGAGCCGGTGTACAAGAGCGAGGACGCGCAGGAAGGACCGCGTGCCTTCCTCGAAAAGCGCGCGCCGGTCTGGAGGAAACGATGAGCGTGCGCCGACCGCTCCGAGTGGGGAACATCTCCGGATTCTATGGCGATCGCCTCTCGGCGGCGCGCGAGATGATCGAGGGCGGCCCGATCGACGTGCTCACGGGAGACTACCTCGCTGAGCTCACGATGCTGATCCTCTGGAAGGCTCGCCAGAAAGATCCGAGCGCCGGCTACGCGGTGACGTTTATCCGCCAGATGGAGGAGGTACTTGGCACCTGCATCGATCGCGGCGTGCGGGTGGTCGTAAACGCCGGCGGCCTCAACCCGCGCGGTCTCGCCGAGAAAATCCGGGAGTTGGCGACGCGGCTGGGCGTGAAGGCGCGCGTCGCGCACGTGGAGGGCGACGATCTCCTGCCGCGGCTTGGCGAGTTACGGCGTGCAGGACACACCCTGGCGCATCTCGACGACGGCCGCCCCTTCGAGGCGATGCCGGTGCGGCCGGTGAGCGCGAACGCGTATCTCGGCGCATGGGGCATTGTCGAATGCCTTAAGGCGGGAGCCGACGTGGTCGTGTGTCCGCGCGTGACGGACGCGTCGCTGGTCGTGGGTCCAGCAGCCTGGCATTTCCAGTGGGCGCGCGACGACTGGGATCGGCTGGCGAGCGCCGTGGTCGCGGGGCACATCCTTGAGTGCGGCGCGCAGGCGACCGGCGGCAACTACGCCTTCTTTAGCGAGGTGCCCGATCTGGACCATCCCGGCTTCCCGATCGCAGAGATGGAAGAGGACGGTTCGTTCGTCGTCACCAAGCACCCTGGTACAGGCGGTCTCGTGTCAATCGGTACCGTGACCGCGCAACTCGTCTACGAACTCGGCGAGCCGTCCTACGCGAATCCAGACGCGATAGCGCGCTTCGACAGCATCCGGCTCGACCAGGCCGGGGCCGACCGTGTCCGCGTGTCGGGCGTGCGCGGCGAGCCTGCGCCGAGCGCGCTCAAGGTATGCATCAACTACGCAGGCGGCTACCGCAACGCGATGACGCTCGTGCTCACCGGTCTCGACGTGGACGAGAAGGCCGCGGTGCTCAAGCGAGCAATCGTGCGCCGCGTCGGCGGTGCCGAGCGCTTCGGCGTACTCGACTTCCATCTGGCGCCCACGCAGCATCCCGATCCCGAGACCAACGAGCAGGCGAGCGCCACCTTCACCGTCACCGTGAAGGACGCCGACGCGAAGAAGGTCGGACGCGCGTTCTCCTCTGCGATCACGGAGTTAGCGCTGGCCAATTACCCCGGCTTCTACTCGATGGACCCGCCCGGCGACGCGAGCGCATACGGCGTCTACTGGCCGACGCTGGTGCCGGCGGACGGCGTGGATCACGTTGCCGTGCTGCCCGACGGGCGGATCGTCCCGATCAAGCCGCTGGCGGTGGTAACACGCTCGCCCGTCAAGGTGGCGCCGGCGGTTGTGTCGTCGGCGCCGGGCGGCTTGACGCGACGCGCGCCGCTCGGGCGCGTGGCCGGGGCGCGCTCGGGCGACAAAGGCGGCAACGCGAACGTCGGTCTGTGGGTGCGCAGCGATCTCGCCTACGCGTGGCTCGCCGAGTTCCTGAGCATCGAGCGCCTCAAGCAGCTCCTCCCCGAGACGGCGCCACTCGAGGTGCGTCGCTACGAGCTGCCCAACTTGCGCGCGCTCAACTTCGTGATCGTCGGCCTGCTCGGCGAGGGCGTAGCCTCGTCGCTGCGCCCCGATCCCCAGGCCAAGAGCCTCGGCGAATGGCTGCGCGCGCGGGTGGTTGACGTGCCGGAGGTGCTGCTGGAGCCAGCCGCATCGCGCTGAGACCAGGAGCTGTCCGCGGTAGCCCGGTTTCAACACGCGAGGGTGGCGGTTTTCGCGGTCCTCTCAACTCAACCGAAATCAAAAAAAGTGGGGATTAAGTGGGCACTCGAGCCAGCCGTCAGGTTGTGTGAATCGCCGTAAGTGCTTAATAAATGAGGTTTGGAGGGGTGGCCGAGCGGTTGAAGGCACCGGTCTTGAAATCGGGTAGCTGTCTTATCGCTAGTATGTGGGAGTATCGTTTCGCCTTGTCCTGTAAGGGGTTCTCCATCTCCTAGCATCTTCCCGTTATACTCCGTATCGGCCCGTATCAGCCTCTATAGGGGAAGTTCATTTACATTTTCATTTACACCGAGCGCGGCTCGCGCCCTCGCGTATAGGAGTAGGGCGTGAAACTGCGTCCGTGCGTCCGGAAATCGCTAAACCCACACGCGCCGTGGGACTTGGATGGGGAACGCATGTATTTTGGTGTTCGTCCGGTATGCGTCCGTGAGTCCGGACTCGCGCCGCTCTCGATCTCAAGAGGTGCGGCGCGTACTCTGGATTAAATGAAAGAAGACAGCATGTGGATCGACATCGGGCCGGGAAAGACTGCGCTACTTAGGCGTTCTGGTTTTGACATCTTCAGAAGCCAGTTCGTCAAGCGGGGGAAAGGCAAGCCGTGGATATTAGAGTTTGAGCATGTCCGCGACACGCCACTCGCAATGCTTCGTGCCGAGCTATCTGCCGGGCCGAAATAGCGCGACACTTCGTACACGTCGCCCCACAGCTGGTTTTCAGTCAAAGCCTAATGGACAGAAAAACCCTGCAAATAACGATTACGCTGATCGGTGCTGTTATCGTCGCGATCATGTCGATGCCGAAAACCCGTCCAGAACAACCAAGGGCGCATGCCTGCGACGCACAAGCCGACTGGGATCAGAAAGTTGCTTCGGCGCGAGACAAGGGCGTCTCTCCAGCGACCGCCGCGAATGCCATCACCGAGAGCGACGAGCCGCTCCATTCCATCCTGTTGAATCATATTGCCGCAATCTATCAGCACCCCAGAATCTCGCCGGCCGGAGTCCGCAGCGAATCGTTCGACGCCTGCATGAAAGGCGACACAGAGTTGTCACTCAGAGTTGTGAAATGAAAGGCAGCCATACCAATGACTAATGAAGTGTTGGAAAAGATTCGCCGAATCATAAGTACCGCCTCACTGACTGAGTCCGAAGTTCAGCACCTTTTCACTCTTTCAAGGAAGCTCATCGAGCGGCTACCTAAGGGGACAGCAGAGCAGTTCGCTCTCTTAAAGTTCTATTGTGATTGGACTGTTCACTCCCAAATAGACCGCTCTGCTGAAGGGGCATTGGTCATCGAAAAACTGCATTCCATAGTAAATGCTCATATGGAGCGGCGTCGAGATAATGCGACGATACCCGCCGACCTAAGTGCCGCTTTATCTCTCAATGCAATTCACACTCAATTGAATGACCTTCTTCACCTGTTCGACCCAGAATTCTCCATTGATTACATCCAGTGGCGCAGAATTGTTGCTCAGCTACTCGAAGTCATAACTCACAGCCCGCTCACGATAGCTGGCACAAAGAAAGCACTTATGCGCGTCCGCGAAAGGATTTTAGCCACTCCGATCAAAGGCAGGGCAATTCTCGAACAAGTAGCTATTGTTAAACTTCCACGAAGCACATTCTATCCGCAGACACTGCGAAACGACGCGGTTCTTTGCATTGAACTTACTTTGAGCGACACCAACAAGATCATTGCTCCACTGGTTGGCTGACGCTCCATTGTCGTCGCCTGACGCGCCCTATCCGAACAACCCGTACCGGATCGATACCTCGTTCTCCGGCCCTCGCGCCGCCCACCACGCCGCAACCGCGAGCGCCAACACCAGGTCATCGTGCCGCCCGGAGCGAGCGCCGAACGACGCATTTCCGCTTTCTGAAATCGTGGCGCGGAAGTCCTGAAGTTCAGCCGCCAGCGCCGGAGCTTCGGGCAGCGACTTCGCAATCTTTAGTTCGCCACTGTGCAGCAGGGCTTGGAGCCGTGACACGAGCGCCAGCTTTGACACGCGCCAGCCCGACCTATCAGCTTCCCGGTGTTCATTGTCGCCAGATGTGATTGTGATTCCAATCGGGCTCAGCCCCGCTTCAACGAACAGGTCGTACACAGCCCTGCCGACGCCGGTGCGGTCAATCACTAGCTCGGCACACCCTAGCAATGGCGGACGCGCGAGCATGGCGCGGACGGCAGCGACGATAGCAACATAGCTGGTGCCGAGGGGCAGCCGCTCCAGCCACAGGTTTTGATAGATGGGACGCACGGTAGGCGGCGCTTCAACTTCCTTACCCTCATCATCAAAAAAGAAAGTGGTGGCCGGAGGTAGGTACCGCTCCACGATGGCTATCGCTGTCGGGTCAATCGTCTGGCCCAAGTCCAGCCCCAATGTGAGCCGCCGCTTCCGTGGCGGCGGTCCAACTAGGTCAATATTATTTCCCATTTTGATTCACCTGCTTCCTTATCCGCACAGCATCGATGCCGAGCGCTCCACAAACTGAACCGAACGCGAACGGCCCATCAGCGCGAGTATCCAATATCCACTCTAACGCTTCCGCCCGCTCACGCGCCGCCACGCGGTCGTGCTTACGGCGGTAGGCGGTAGTTGAACGCCGCCGCTGCCATCGCTCTGGTAACTCATTCCCGCTGAGTATTCCCGCTGCCATCAACCCGTTCTCCAGCACCGCCATCATCAATAGTTTCACAGCGATGTACTATCCTTCCATTGTCCCAATTCTTTGCGCTGACAATGGTTACGTGGTCGGTTGTAATGTGGGTAATGATTTCATATTCCGCCAGTGAGATGGCGTCATTGATGCGTTCGCTAGACCATCCCAGCGCCGACATCCGGGCGCGATAGAAAGAAGCGCGCCCAGCAGCCAACAGGCGGGCGACTAGTACAGGCTTTAAGTCCTGAATCTCCGCCACGACTTCATCGCCCAGATTACAAATCTCAGTCGTCAACAGGTTGTGGTGTGGGCGGTAAGGGTGCAGGGTTATCCCGTGGCTCGCCAGCAGGTACATTACGTCCACGGCGCGCTGGTCACGCGTCCGCTCGTCACGAAACTTAATAACCCTGTCCGAGTCCAACTTCGGGATAGCCGGGTCGCCTTCATCGTAGAACTCGACCATGACACCGTTCGCTGCTTTCATCTTCATGCCGGCACATTAGCTATGCGTTCAGCTGCCTTCCCACGGAATTGAATGTTGCCCTGATAGTTAGCCATTGTTATTCCTCCAGGAGTCTGATTATGTCGCCTGCCAATGCGCGCAACTCCAACCTATCAGTCAGCGTTATGCGAATGGTGTTATCATCCAGCATTGCCTTGATAGTGACGAGGTACTTGTGAAGGGCTGTTGTTAGGTTCCTCATGTTATTAGTTGGCGGCGCGGGCGTCGGGTGGCTGGAAGGAGAGGAAACCAACCCCCGTTCAACAATCCCGCGCCGCCGTGGGCACCACAGCCCAATGTTGGGGAAGGCGGGGGCGGTAGTGATGCACCGCCGCACCCCTATGGCAGGGCAATGTAAGAGCTTGGCACATAACTTTCACTGCCCCCACCAATCTTATTCGTCACCATCATCGTAACCGGCCTGTTGTCCTTTCAAGAGCGCGACAGCAATCTTGGCCGTGGGTCCGCCAGCGCCAGAGCGGATGGAAGTTTCCCGGCGTAAGATGTCAAACTCCAACAGCATCGGCGCGACTATCTCACTATCCAAGGGGATGGTCGCCAAGAGCGCGTTGAACGCTTCGCGCTGGCCGCGTGTCACCCGTGGTGCGCTACCGGGGCCATCACCTGGTCCTTCAGTCCGCGCCGTCACCTCGATCATCATCAGGCCACCGGCCACGGGGTCGGCGCGGCTGGCAGCGAGCGCCGCCTCGTCCATCAGTTGTGCGAAGGATTCCCGGCGTAGCCGCGCACCCATGCTATCAGTCGCCGTTACAGCCGCGTCCGCTACTGCCCGCAAAAAACACGCTTGGCGGGTGTAGAAGGGTGCTACCTGTGCTGCAGCATCGCAGTAGGCGAATGTCGCCTTCACCAAGGACTCGATGTCACTGTCAAAGACATTCGAGACGGCCTGTATTTGCGCGCCCACTGCCACTGTGGTCAAATCCTTATTGTTCCTGATCTTGCGGATTTGTGCGTCCTTCTGTGCGCGCAGGTCGTCAATCTTGGCACCGAAACCTTTTGCCGCTGCCAGGTCTTGCTTTATGCCGCTCTTGAAGCGGTACACCGGTGGAGCGGGCGGACTCCCATCGGGTTGCGACAGGCCGGTTATGATTTTTGCGTTAGTAGCCATTTCATTACCTCCAGAGTGGTTCGATTTCATTCGTTAAAGCCGCGTCAATCAGCGCTGTCGGGAATATTGAACTCTCGTCATCAAGGAACTCACACAAATATTCTTGACGAAATAGGAATGGCCCCAAGGCTCTTTCTTCCTCAACCAGAAATTCTTTCGAGATGCGCGGGCAATCTTCAGCGCGCAATGAGAACCGGGTCCAACTATCGCCGCCCAAAATCCATTCCTTGTGCCACCAGCCGCGTTTGCCCCAGGGCGTGCTCATGGCGATAAGGCGGCCATTGGTAGTCGCGAGTGTAGGTCTTATCGCCGCCATCATTTCGTCGCCCACACGCGCCGCCTCATCAACGATGACGAGTGAGGCGCTACTGTAACCCCGAATCGTTCCCTCATTTCCGGGCAGCGAAATAATGCGCGAGCCGTTAGCCAGTTCCAGCCGTAGGACTGATTCTTGGACTGACCTCTCAGCGCCGTCGAGCCGGTGATAGAAGCCGGAGACCTTTCTGAATAGCTCGCCCGACTGCCGCTGCGACGGCGACACCAACAACACCAAACTGCCCGGCTTATATTCAGCCGTGTGCAACGCGATGGCGGCGGCAATGGTGGACTTGCCGGATTGACGGCAGCAGTTGAGAAGCGCCCTGTGAGGCACGGTAGTTAGTAGGGCACCCTGCCAAGTGTCCGGGTCCAGCCCCACCTCACGCAGGAAACCCGCAGCGTCCAGGGCTAGGCCCAGGTCGCGGGCCACAGCGTTACTGCGCCGCGCCATTGGACTCGACCTCGACTGTCTCTAAGTCGCGCAGTACACGGGCGACGGCCGCACGGGCTTCAGGGAACGGCTGTAAGGCGGTGATGAGCGCAGCCCTGAGCCGCAAGTAATCAGGGCTTACCACCAACTGGTTGACCTGTTGCGCATGATGCCCGCTAAATTGGTTCAGCAGCTTGCCGATAAAAGTGAGAACTTCCAGAATTTTCCCATAGCACAGGACGGCGGCCCGAAAGTCGCCTACAGCCTCGGCGGACTCCGCGTTCTTGTCCAGCTTCCGCCTAACTTCCACGGCGTGCGCCAGCAGGCCCTCGGTCTCGGTCACCCTCATTTCCTCTAGGTTGACGTGCGCGTAGCTCGTGCGTGTAGCCAGCATCGAGGCACGGGCAGCCAGGGGGACATGGTTGTACCAGTGCCGCCACAAAGAGTGATGCGAGATTCCAAAATGCTTCGCCATTAGGAGCTTAGACCGGCCCTCGACCAGACCTATGTCGATTTCTCCCCGCTCCGGGTGGGCACAAACGTTGCATTGCCCTCGGCTCATATTACATTGCCTCCTTCATCCACTCGCGCGGGTGTTCGGCGGGCACGTCAACCTCGTCAGGCTGTTCAGGCTCTTTCTTGTGGGCCGGGTCGTCAACGTGATGGATATGTATCAATCGGCTCCGGTTATGGCTCTTGGTATCTCTTTCCCCCATGACGATGATAATGCCCTGTGCACGAAAGGCTGCTTTAAGCTCACGGAGTTTCGTGCTTAAGTGCCAAGGTGTCGGCGGCCAGCCAGGGGGACGGTCGTTCAGGTCCTGTTGCGCATTCAACGTATTGAGCAGTGCGGTCGCAGTTCCATTGAAGCTGCTGTAAGCAATGATTGGTGGGCCCTTGGAATTAATTTCCTTGATTGTCGCCACCAGCGACAGGACTGGCACAAATATTGGCGATTCATCCGCTATTCGGTTCTTGTTGTCGCGGCGGTCATCAAGGTAGGCTTCCATAAATTCCCGTTCCTTGCCGAGTCCCTTCATGCAGCGGTATATCCACTTCGCTGCCGACTTCATCCGCACATCACCCGGCGGCAACTCGGCGGTCTCGCGTAAACCGGCGCTGACTGCCGCCCACATCGTCGCGAGAATGTCCGGGCGCGCTGTCATAAAGTCCTTGCGATAATCTGCTACATCCCGGCCAGGGTTAGCGTCAGTGAACTCTTCCAGCACGGGATTCATGACTCTATCGTTTAGGTCAGACTTACGTGCGACGACTGGTATGCCCCCAAAAACGAAAACGTGCCCACCGCCAGTACTGATCTCATTAGCATCGGAGTACAGTTCGCGCTGAACAAGGTCGCTACCTGTGCTCATGCTTGCAAACTTGTCAGAAAAGTCGCCGCTGAATGACGAGCAGTTATCCAAAACTACCACATAGGAATTGCGCACGAAAGCGAAAAGTTCTTTTGGGTCACGTGAAAGAGGGCGGCTGAGGATTGTGGCTGGATCCGTTAGCAACTTCACGGAATTTCCCAGCTCTGTCTTACCGGCGCCATTTGCCTCAGCGGTAGCGAGAATGTGGTGGTCTTTAGCAGGCCGCATAGCATCAAGCATAAAACCAAAGGTCAACAGAAATGCTGGTTCCTGCATGTTGGAAAAGAAGCGGCAGCTTATTTCGGACAGTGTCATTGGATTCTTTCCGGGCAACGGCAATTCCAGCTGGCCGTTCGGGAACAGAAAAGTCTCCTGGCAGTCCGAATACTCGATGACGGATAGGCCATCGCCAGTAATCTGTAGAATCTTCCTGTCTGGTCGGCCAAGGTTCACGTAAATCTTTCCGTCGCCGCCGCCGTATCGCAGCATAGGGTCACGCACCGGGGCAGCCGGGTCGTAGGCGCGGGCGTCCAATGTCGCAATAATCTCAGCTACAGCTGAGGGGTAAAGTGAAATGTCACCAGTCTCCTTCAAGTACAAGCGTGTAATGAATCTTCCGAGTTGGCTTATCCGGCTCGTGTCCCTGTGGCCGCCCTCTGCTCGGTAGTTCGCAAAGGTTTCGCCGCCAGAACTACGAAACAGTTCAAGGCCGCGCCCCTCAAGTGCCGCCATGGCCACTGCGACTTTGCTCTTTTTTGGGGAGGCGGATTCCTCATCCAGCTTGACCCCGAACAATTCCGCCAACTCCCGCTCGATGCGGTTGAAATCAGTTACAGGGTCCAACTTGAAGCGTGCCGCCCACGCTTCGCCGATGCCGCCGCCCGTGTCGCACACGTCGCAGTACCACGAGCCTTTGCCCGGGTTGAGACGCGCGGATGGCTTCGTATCGGCGTGGCTGGAACAAACGAAATAGTATTCAGTGCCGCGCGTCACGAACTCGGCTTGACCGGTTGCCTTGTGGTAGGCGTCGAGCGGGTCGCGCTTCATGGCATCGTGGAGCGGCTGCGCGAAGGGACGGTGTCTCGGTTTCAGTTCCTTCCTTCCTGGTCGTGGCAGGAGCGCCAGCAGTTCCCGTGGTACGGGGTCTGGCGCGCGCTCCTTCCACGAGCGGCGCTCCTCCCACGCGTACGGGCCAGCATCGGTTCGCGAGCCGGATAGCAGGACGTAACCGCCGCGCGATTTAACGTCCACCCCGTCACCAATGGCGTTGTTCTTGCTGGAGACAATTTCGCCGGGGGGCAATTCAAACCAGTCGTGAACGCCGCCGCGTGGAGTGGAGGCGGCGACGGTATTATCAAACAGACCTGGAAACTTCTTTTCTAAGGCCGCAGAGGATGCCGCACCCGCATCCTTATATATGTCTCTGTCCAGGACGACATATTTATCGCCCGGAACCGCCGCCCAATTCGCCTTGGGCCACCTCGTCGCCCACGCGTCAATCTGCTCTAGGTCGCACGTGGCATCACTGAGGCCGTGCATGGTCAGAGGATGCTTGCCAGGGTCTTTACAATCCTTCTTTCCACATGAACACGTGCCATCATTCTTTATCGAATGGCACGGGAACACCTTGACGCGAAGCGCCACCGCCATCTCCCGCGCCGTCGATTCAGCGGGATTCATCGAACGCCGCCTTCCCTGCCGGCGCGTTCAGTGGCACCGGCAAGCATTTTTTCAAGGTCGGCGCGCACTACGCGAACGCTGCGCCCGAAATGCACGCACGGGATTTTGCCTTCTGCCGCGAGTGCGTATGCTCGGAGCGGCGAAATCATCAAGTATCGCGCGACTTGCGGAATCGTCAGCACCATCGCCCCCTCATCAGGCAACTTCGTATTTGCAAATTTTCTGTTCATTTTTCCCTCTCGCTTCTTGAAGTATCTTCGCGTTTCCCTTCGCCTCGAATAAAAGCTATAATAACGCTGGACTGATAGGAAACGTAAGGAACGTAAGGAAGTTATGCTGATAGAATATGAAGGACAACGGTGCCCGGACGGGTACAAGCTCAACCCGAATGGCCGCCGCATCTGCGCCTGCTCGCAGCGCACTGAGACCTACCGCCCGGAGCGCAACGCCTTCTTAAGGTTCGTGGGCGTCAGTGTACGGCTGATGAAACGAACTGACGAAGCGGCAATGCGATTCTCGCTGAACATTGATGGGATGTTGTCGCTGGCTAACGACTTCGGGTTACTTGGCGTCGCAGAGGACGGGGAATCGGTCAGCTTGTGGCGCGATGCGATGATGGAGATTCAGAAAGCGGTAGAAGACTTAGCTATTGCGAACTGGAAAGGACCGCCTGCGAATTTGACGTTAGAGAAATGGATTGACCGATGGGACTGGGACCAACGCCGCCCCAACGCGGCTCAACACCTACGCGACACCCTTAATCGCCACCTCATTGGCGCGCCGGTCGGAGCCGATATAACTGATGGGCGCTTCCGCGCCGTTGTCCGCCCGGACTCGCTGCTAACCTGCCTGTGGGCGCAGTTGCTCGAATCGGCGTCAGGCGGCGATACCACAATTCGCTTATGCCCTGGTTGTAGCGAGTGGAAGGAATTTGGAAAGCGTCGGATGACCTGTTCAGATAAGTGCCGAGTCCGCGTCAACGAGCGGTTCCAGAGCCGGGCAATTCAACTCTACCGCGAGCGAAAGATGAAGCCTGCGAAGATTGCCGAGACGCTACAGCGGGAAGGCTGGCGGCCTGACGTATCTAAAGACCCGGTTGAACAGGTTAAAAGGTGGATTGAGGCTCCGGTCTCGGAAACCGGAAGGGTTGTTAAACGCTCACGGCGCGTGTGACCTAAAGAGATATGTAAATTGATTGTAAATTGAAAAGGAGAAAACGATGGCATGCATTCGGTGGATAGTGCGACCTGAAAAAGGTGCGCCCAAAGGGAAATGTCGCATCTACGTTTATTTGCGCAAAAACAAATATCAGACCGAACTGTTCCGAGGCACGGAGCGTGAAGCAAACCGGCGCGCTGCTACCCTTGAACACAAAAAGACGGAAGGCACACTAATCGAGCCGTCCCGGCTGACCGTTGGCGCGTATCTGGACCAGTGGCTCGCCGCCAACCCAAAGGGTGTGAGCCGCCGCACACTAGAAGGCTATAGCTGGTTAATCAACAAGCACCTGAAACCTCGGTTTGGCGACACCCCGCTCGCGAAGCTGCATCCGATGGACATCCAAACCTATTATCAAGATACCAGCCGTTGTGACGGCAAAGGGAAGCTATCGAGACAAACGGTGTTGCACCTGCATCGTCTCCTACATGTGGCGCTGCTTAGTGCGGTAAAAAATGGATTGCTTGCCTTCAACCCTGCTGGCACGGATAGGATTGATGTGCCGAGCACAGATAACAACGAAGAAGAGTCTAAGGAGATGATGACACTAGATGAAAAAGAACTGCTCGCGCTGTTTAAGGGGTTTGAAGGACATCGGCTCTACGCGCCAGTCGTAGTCGATGGGACCACGGGACTCCGGCGCGGCGAGCTACTTGCGCTCCGATGGTCAGATGTCAATTTGGATACTGCCATGCTAAGTGTTGTGCGCTCACTAGAGGAGACCAAAGAATTCGGACTCAACTTCAAGCCCCCAAAGACCAAACGTTCAAAGCGCACAATTGACATTGGCTCGATGACAGTAGAGACCTTGCGCCGGCACGCAACCGCGCAAAAAAAGGCGCGGCTCGCTGCTGGGCCTGCCTGGATTGATGAGGGATTAATTTTCCCGACTTTGGACGGCTCGCGATGGAGGCCGAGCAGTTTCACGTCAGCTTTCATTGACCGCGTCCGCGCCGTTGGATTCACCGGGTTCCGCTTCCAAGACCTGCGGCACACGCATTGTAGCCAATTGCTGCGCGCCGGGGTGCCTGTAATGACGGTATCAGCGCGCTTGGGTCACAGCAGCGCGAAAATGACGCTAGACCGGTATGCCCATTCTCTTCCTGCGGACCAGAAGCGGGCGGCGCTAACGCTCGATACGCTGCTCCAGGCTGCGGCGCTACCCGGATAGCGGCTCTTTCGTCGGGTCTATGTCGCAACCCGGCGATTAACCCGACGATGCAACCGCTTCCGCCCGTGGCGGTTACCGGATTCGTCGGGTTAGTCGGGCAGGTGGGCCTAAACCATATAGAGAAACCCCCTAGCGAGCCTGCTACCGCGTTCGCCGCCTCACCAGCGGGAATCCGGTTGGGAATCGATAGCGCATGGGTTTTGGGTGGCGGAACAGCCTTCCCGGACTCATTCCCGGACGCACCGGACGCATACCGGACGCATTGTCCGTCCGGACCTAACCCCCACGCTATCAGCCGCTCCCCTCTCTTCCGGACGCACGGACGCATACCTATACTCTTTATAATAGAATAGAAGAGAGTATAGGAGAGAGTGTGTGTGGCGGCAGGAACCTACACGGGCGGAAGGGGTATAGACTACGGACAGGCACGAAGCTACACGGGCGGAAGGAGTAGCGCGCGGGCGCAGCGGAAAACACGAAAAGTACCGAAAAGCGCCGGACATTTACAAATCCATTTACTTTTACCCTTTATTCCGGTCACTAGAAGACAGAAAACGTAGTAAAATCAACAGGTTGGAGGGGTGACTGAGCGGTTGAAAGTACCGGTCTTGAAAACCGGCAGGGATGAAAGTCCCTCGTGGGTTCGAATCCCACCCCCTCCGCCAGATTATCGAATGATTGCTTGACGTTTTGATACGTTCCGCTCCTGCCGATTCGCTGCGCTCGGAGCGCTTGACCACACGACTTGACCACCACGCGTTCAAAATCGGGCTATTTGCTGGCCTTTTCGCCAGTCAGGAGCGCATCCATTCTTGACGCGGCATCGGCCATCATTCCCCACTCGATGTGACCGTAAGTGTTGGCGGTCAACGCAATGGTGCTGTGCCCGAGGACTTCCATGACGAGGCGCAAAGGCAACCCTTGGGCGATTAGGAAGGTCGCCGCTGCGTGTCGGAGATCGTGCAGCCGCATGTCGGGCAACTCCGCGGCCGTCAACGTGGCTTTGAATTCGGCTTGTAGATCCTTCGGTTCGATCGGTCGGCCGAGAGGAGTGGTGAACAGCAAGCCGCCGTGAGGGTCATTCCAGTCCGTACCAGCCGCCAGCCGTTCTTGCGCCTGCCGGGCCCGATGACGCCGGAGCACGGGGACAAGCAGCGCCGGCAGGACCAGCGTTCGACGTGATCGTTCGGTCTTGGGCTCGCTGACCACGAATCCTGCGGAGCCGCCGACCTTGGCACGCACCCGCTGAATCGTCTGCTCGACTCTAAGCGAGAGCTTTTCCAAATCCACGTCAGACCAGCGCAGCCCAAGGACTTCGCCGCGTCGCAACCCGAGCGAGAGCCCGATTGCGAACGCTGCCCCTAGCCTCGTATTCTCGGCTGCCTGCAGGAAGGCGCGAGCCTGTTCCGCAGTGAATTGACTGTAGGCCCGGCGCCGCACTTTGGGCGGCTTCACGCTGCTGACAGGATTCCACGAGAGCAGTCGCCAGCGGGCCGGTTTCGAGCGCGCGGTGCGCATGCTGGTGAAGCGGCTGTTGCCGCTGGGGTGCGCGCGAATCGTAGTGGAGGCGACCGGCGGTTATGAAACCCTGGTGGTCGCGGGTCTGCAGGCGGCGGAGCTGCCAGTAGCGCTGGTCAATCCGCGCTGGGTACGCTCGTTCGCCAGAGGGGTGGGGCAATTGGCCAAGACCGACCGCATCGATGCGCGGCTCTTGGCGCTGTATGCGGAGCGGGCCGAGCTCAAGGTGCGGACGCTGCCTGACGAGCAAACCCGCGAGCTGCGCGCCCTGTGCGCGCGGCGCGATGACTTGTTGGACATGATCGTGGCTGAGCAAAACCGGCTCGAGCACGCGCCCAAACGATTGCACCGCGAGATTCGCGGCCATATCGACTACCTGCGCAAGCGCCTCAAGCATCTGGATCATGACATCGACAGCGCGGTGCGCGGGTCCGACCTGTGGCGCGTGAAAGACGAACTGCTGAACAGCATGCCGGGGGTGGGGCCGGTGCTGCGCGCCTCGCTGCTGGCTTGGCTTCCGGAGCTGGGCACGCTCAATCGTGAGGAGGCCGCCGCCCTGGTCGGGGTGGCGCCGTTCAACCATGACAGCGAGAGTGTCGGAAATTTCGTGTTCGTGAGCCATACAATGAAGCCCATTAGGGCAGGAGGAAGGTATGGCGGCGAACAAGGAAGGCGGAATCGGGGACGAGGTGCTGGACCAACTGCTGGAGGGACGGGATCCGGCGACGGTGTTCGGGAGTGGGGGGGGCTGGTCGACGAACTGAAGAAGCGGCTGGCAGAGCGGATGCTTAACGCCGAGATGGACCATCATCTGGGCGGGGAGGCGGAGGCAGAAGCCGGCAATCACCGCAATGGCTACGGAGCAAAGACCGTACTGACGGACACCGGCAAGCTGGAGTTGTCGATTCCGCGCGATCGGCACGGGCGCTTCGACCCGGTGCTGATCGGCAAGTA
>CALAOW010000030.1 GCA_937889395.1 uncultured Pseudomonadota bacterium
CACCCATTCAGGATGATGCGAATACATCCACTCGGGATTATTGCTATGCCACCATTCCGCGCCGCGCCAAGCGTGATGCTCGTCGTAATCGCCGAAATGCTGCTCGCCTGGGTACTGAGCCATCGCCGGAGCGGCCATCAGCGTGCAAGTTACGGCACACAACAATAGCCAACCCGCAACTCTCGATTTCATGCCCCAGTTTCCTCCCTATTATCGTTTCTTATGCGCCCGCTTTTTCAATTGAAGCCGGACAGGGCGTCAGCGCGCTCAGTGAAACCTATAGTGAACCCTTCTTGCGATTGCAAAAGCCCGTACCCCCGTTTCTGCTACTTGGCCCCTCGTGAGCCAAGAGGCGCTGTTTTGGTAATGGGCCGTCCGCCCACTACCTACCTCCCCCGTATGGCGCCCTCTAATCGCGCCGCTATAAAATGCGCGGTTGGAGAGTCGTCCATGAGCGACAAAGAGCAAAAGGCGCTCTATATCGTTCGCCGTCTCGTCGATTCCGGCTGTCGCGCCGTTTTCGCCGGCGGATGTGTGCGCGATCGAATTCTTGGCGTCGAGCCCAAGGATTACGACGTCGCCACCGACGCGCGTCCCCAGGTTGTCCAGAAACTGTTCGATCGCACCGTGGCGGTCGGGGCGAAGTTCGGCGTAATCGGCGTGCTGATCGACGACGATCTGTTCGAGGTCGCGACGTTTCGCGCCGATGCCGAATATACTGACGGACGCCGGCCCTCGTCGGTGCGCTTCGGCGCGATCGAGGAAGATGCTCTTCGCCGCGACTTCACCGTTGGCGGGATGTTTTACGATCCGATCGCCGACCGCCTGATCGATTTGGTCGGCGGGATGCGCGATCTGCGCGCCGGAATCATCCGCGCGATCGGAAATCCCTACGACCGCTTCGACGAGGACCATCTGCGCATCCTGCGCGCCGCCCGCTTCGCCGCGCGGCTCAACTTCACGATCGATCCCGCGACCTGGGCCGCGATGAAACGCGCCGCGCCGACGATTGTTGGAATTGCGGCCGAACGAATCGGCGAAGAAATCGTGATGATGATGACCGAGGGCGCCGCCGCGCGCGCGATGGACCTGATGATGGACAGCGGCCTGATGCAATTGATCCTGCCCGAAGTCGTCCTGATGTCCGGATGCGCGCAGCCCGAAAATTTCCATCCCGAGGGCGACGTGTACATCCATACCCGGACTGGCGTCGCGATGCTTCCCGCCGGATGCAGCGAGACCGTTGCGTTCGGAATCCTGCTCCACGACATCGCCAAGCCGCAATCCCGTGCGGCCGCCGGCGACAAGGTCACCTTCTACGGGCACCCCGAGGATGGCGCCGTGAAGGCGGCGGAAATCATGGCGCGGCTGAAGCGCTCGCGCGCGGTCCAGGAGCGGGTCGCCTACCTGGTGAAGAATCATCTGAAGCTCTCCATGGCGCCGCGGATGCGCCCGGCGACGTTGAAGAGAATGCTCGCGGAAGACGGGTTCGGCGAATTGATGGAAGTCGCGTTTATGGACGCGATGGCGTCGAGCTCGCACCTGGGCTTCTGGCACTTTTGCCACCGCGCGATGACCACGATGACCCCGGCCGAGATTCGTCCGCCGCGTTTAATCGGCGGCGAGGACCTGAAGCAGTTGGGATTCACGCCGGGGCCGCGCTTCAAGGAAATTTTGAAGGACGTCGAGGACCATCAGCTCGACGGCGCGCTCGAAACCCGCGAAGCCGCGCTCGAATATGTGCGCATCCATTACGGCGTAAGCGCCGCCTAGTTGCTCCGCGCCAACGCCATAACCAAGCGCTTCGGCCGTACGCTCGCGCTCGACGCTGTCGATTTCGAAGCGCTCCCCGGCGAGATTCACGCCCTGGTCGGCGAAAACGGCGCCGGCAAGACCACCTTGATGAACGTGATGGCCGGCTCGCTCGCCGCCGACCATGGCGAAGCCATCCTCGACGGGCGGCCGCTGCAGCCAGGCTCGCCGCGCGCGGCGCTGGCGGCCGGAATTGCGGCGGTGCATCAGAGCCCGATGCTGTTCGAGCGGATGACGTGGGAGGAAAATCTCGCGTTGGGCGGCTTCGACACCGGCGCCGGCGCGCTCGACCTCGATGCAATCGCGACGCGTGCGCGCTCGCTCGCCGCGAAACTCGGGTTCGAAATGCCGCCGGCGGGCGCCACCGTCGAGAATCGTTCGGTCGCCGAGCGCGTTCGGCTCGAGGTGCTGCGCGCGCTCAGCTTCAATCCGCGGGTCCTGATTCTCGACGAACCGACCAGCGTGCTCGCACCTTCGGAACTGACCGCATTCCTGGACTTGCTGCGCAGTCTGCGCGGCGAGGGCCGAATCGTGGTGCTGATTACGCACAAGCTTGCCGAAGCAATTGCGGTCGCCGATCGAATCACCGTGCTGCGCCGCGGCCGCGTGGTCGCCCGCACGACTCCGGCCCGGACCAGCGAGGAGAAACTGGCCGGCCTGATGATTGGCGAAATCGTGACTCAGCCCGTTGCGTCCGCGACACCGTCGCATTCGGGCGATCCCGTGCTCCAAATCGAAAATCTGACCCTCGACGATCATACCGGGCGCCGGATTCTCGACCGGCTTTCGTTTCGCGCAGCCGCCGGCGAGATCGTGGGAATTGCCGGCGTTGACGGCAACGGCCAGACCGAACTGGTCGAGGTGCTTGCGGGCGCACGTCGGCCGAGCAGTGGGAAAATAACGGTGCTTGACGGGTCGTCAGGCGGCGCGATGGCGGTGATACCACAAAATCGCGACCTCGACGGACTCATCCTCGACATGCGCCTGTGGGAAAACCTGATTCTCGCGCGTCCGCTCCGGGAGCAGGTGACATCGCACGGATGGTTGAACACTTCGCACGCAATCGATCTTTGCCGCGAACTCATCGATCGTTTTCGGATTCGTGCTCCCGGTCCCGAAACGATCGCCGGCGCGCTTTCGGGCGGCAACCGCCAGCGCCTGGAAGTGGCGCGCGCGATCGCGTCGCGGCCGCGAGTAATCGTCGCGCACAATATCTGCCGCGGACTCGACCTCGCCGCGACCGCCGAGGTTCATCGGACGATTTTGGACTTTGCCACCGGCGGCGGCGCGGCGATTCTGATTTCGAGCGATCTCGACGAGTTGCTCGCGATATGCGGGCGGCTGCTGATTATCAGCCGCGGGAAAATCCGCGAGACGAATCCGGGCGAGCGCGATCCCGAGCGGCTGGGCCTGCTGATGGCCGGGGCTCGCGACTAGCAGGCGCGGGATGCTGTCCTCGATTGCGAAACCATTTGCAGCGCTGGCGCTCGCAGCCGCGCTCATCTCGATCGTCCTCGCCGCGCTGGGCGCGTCTCCGGTCGGCGTGTTCGCGGCGCTTGGCGAAGGCGCGTTCGGCAGTTGGTACGCATGCGTGGACACAATTGTGAAATCCACGCCACTGGTTTTCACGGGGCTTGCGGTCTCGCTCGCTTTCTCGGGCGCGCTATGGAACATCGGCGCCGACGGACAGCTTACGGTTGGCGCGATCGCGGCCGGCGCGATCGGTCCGCATCTCGGCAATTTTCCGCATGCGATCGCAGTTGCGATCATTCTCGCCGCGGGCGTGCTTGGCGGCGCGGTTTGGGGCGGCGTGGCGGGATGGCTGCGCGCGCGGCGCGACGTAAACGAAGTTATCAGCACGATCATGCTGAACTTCGTCGCCGTGCAGGCGCTCAGTTGGGTCGTGCATGGTCCGCTGATGGAACCGTCGCACGCGTATCCGACCAGTTCGCCAATCGCACGCGCCGCTCAACTTGAATTCTACTTTGCGCCGAGCCGCATCAACCTGGGCATGATCCTCGCAGTCGTGCTTGCCGCCGCATGCTACCTGCTGTTGTTCCGTACCGGAGCCGGATTCGAGCTGCGCGCGATGGGCCGTAACCGGCGCGCCGCGACTTTCTTCGCCGTCCGAATCCCGGCGCTCACGTTCTGGGTGATGGCGCTGTCAGGCGCTTTGGCCGGGCTTGGCGGTGCGGTGCAGATCTCCGCGATTTCGCATCGATTGTACGAAAAGCTCTCGCCCGGATGGGGTTTCGAGGCAATTGCGGTCGCATTGGTGGCGCGCCTGAATCCACTCGGCATCATTCCCGCCGCGATCCTGTTCGGCGCGCTCGACAACGGCTCGCAGGCGATGCAGCGAACTCAGGGCATCTCGCCGGAGTTGGTGCAGGTTATCCAGGGTCTCGTCATCTTGATCATCCTCGCGTTCGACACCCCGGCCTGGAGGGGACTGCGCGAGAATATTTTCGGCGCGCCTCATGATGCGGCCGCGGTGCCGCCGGTTGCGGAGATGCCGGATGCTTGAAGCGTTCCTCACCTCGGCGATCACCATGGCGACGCCCATCCTGCTGGCTGCGCTGGGCGAGCTGCTCGTGGAGGAAAGTGGCGTAATCAACATTGGCATCGAAGGCGCGATGCTGGCGGGCGCGTTCGTTGCGCTCGCGATCGCGTACTTCAGCGGCAGTATCGCGCTGGGCCTGGCGGGCGCAATCGCGGCGGGCGTCGCGATCAATGCGATCTTTGCGATGCTGGTGGTCAATCTCGCCGTCAACCAGGTCGTGACTGGAACCGCGGTCAGCATCCTCGCGCTGGGATTGACCGGCGTCTTCTATCGCAAGCTGTTCGGCGTGACCGGCAAGGCGTTCATGGTGGCGCCGATTGCGAAAATCCCGCTCGGTCCGCTGGCGCGAATCCCGCTCCTCGGTCCGGTGCTCTTCAATCACAACGGACTGGTGTACTTCACGTTCATTCTCGTGCCTGCCCTTTGGTACGTGATCGCGCGCACGCGCTATGGCCTCCGACTTCGCGCTTGCGGTGAGCGTCCCGAAGCCGCGGACGCGCTCGGACTCGGCGTGATCGCCATCCGATGGCAGGCGCTGATCGTGTCGGGAGCGCTGACGGGCCTGGCTGGCGCGTTTCTGACGCTCGCATACGCCAACACGTTCGTCGAGAACATCTCGGCCGGCCGCGGCTTCGTCGCGCTGTCCGTGGTCATCGTCGGACGATGGAATTCGTGGGGCCTGGCGGCCGCGTCGGTGCTGTTCGGCGCCGCGATGGCGTTGCAATTCGGATTGCAGGCGCTCGGCACCGTCGTTCCGTACCAGCTATTTCTCGCGCTCCCCTATGCGCTGACTCTCGTGGTACTGGCGGGCTTTGGCGGACAGGCAGCGGCGCCGAGCGCGCTTGGCGAACCGTATCGCCGGCAGTGAGCAGGGGTGAACAGTGAACACGCAGATTTCTCAACTGCGCGCGATGATGTAGGTTAGTTCGCGATGCCCACGCTCACGTCCACGCCCAGAGATGCGTCATTTCCGATGGCGGATTGCGCGGTTTGCGGCAAGCCGGTGCTGACCTACGTCGCGCTCGACGACGATGGCGCCGAACGCCGCGTCTGTGTGCATTGCGACACCGCCGTCGCCGACCATCTCAAGTGGGTCTCGCCCGGCGAACTCGAGCAGGCGGGATATTATTTTGGCGCGCCGCCCGCCGATGTCGGCGCCGCCGCTGGCGAGAAGGGCGGCTGCGGTACCGGATGCGGCAGTTGCAGCGTCAAGAAGCATTGAGCGCGCCGGTCTGGCGCAGCGCTTCATAAACCACGATCGACACCGCGTTGGAGAGATTGAGGCTCCGGACGCCCTCCTCGAAGATTGGAATCCGATACGCACGGTCAATTCTTTCAAGCACGAAATCGCGGCCCAGGCCCGCCGTCTCGCAGCCAAAGAAAAGAAAATCGCCGCGCGCATAGTGCGCTTCCAGATAGGTCGCGTCGGCGTGTGTCGAGAAAAATTTCGTTTTCGCTTTCGTTGCGAGCGGATCGTGATGCACCGCGGCGAACTGCTCCCATCCTTCATACGTGCGCAAATCCACCAGCGGCCAGTAATCCAGGCCCGCGCGCTTGAGATAGCGATCCTCGAGCGAGAATCCGAGCGGACCCACCAGGTGCAGCCGGGCCTTGGTCGCGGCGGCCAGACGCGCGATCGATCCCGTGTTCTGCGGAATTTCGGGGCGAATCAAAACGATGTGCAGATTCGGCTCGGCCAGGTGCATCAGTTGCCTGGCGCTGGCGCGCTACCGAGAGGATACCGATGGCCCCTGAGATTGACGTAGAAACGTCCGGCGTCGTCGGATTCGAAGCGGTCACTGAGATGGTAGTAGGCGGTGCGAAGGAAGCGCGCGCGAGCATCGCCGCCCTTGACGCGCGCGTAGAGGACGTGGCCGGCGCCGATCTCCAGCGCGGTGGGATCGAGCGGCTCGCAGGCGTCGTCGTTCAGCACCATCACGAATCCGCCCAGCTCGTCGTCTTCGAGCGCCTTGACTACGTAGGGCGTGTCCTCGACCGTGATCGGCGCGCGTTCTTCAGCGACTTGCAGATAGTAACTGCCGTCGGGATTGCGCTTGATGCTCCGGCTGAAGAGCAGGGAGATTCGCGGGTTGTCGATCCGCTCGTCGTCGCTGTACCAGTTGCCGTCGCGCCGAAACGAGATCTTCCCCGGTTCGGCGGTATAGAATCCCGCGCGCGGCATCGTAACCTACTTCTCCAGTTCTTCCATTTCTTCCATCCTCTTCTTCCGTCTTCACTTGTCACGACTATCGAGGATGATCGTCACCGGGCCGTCATTGACGAGTTCCACTTCCATCATCGCGCCGAACTCACCGCTCTCAACCTTAACATCGCCAGTCCGCGCGAGCGAGAGAAAGTGCTCGTAGAGGCGGCGTGCTTCGTCGGGCGCGGCTGCTCGAGTGAACGACGGCCGGCGGCCTGAATTCGTGTCGGCGAGCAACGTGAATTGCGACACGACCAGGATTGCGCCACCGGCCTGGGCCAGGGAGCAGTTCATCTTGCCGGCCTCGTCGGCGAATACGCGCATGCCGACGATTCTATCTACAAGATGTGCCGCGTCAGCCTCGCTGTCGCCGCCGGCAACTCCCAGCAGCACGACAAATCCGCGCGAAATTTTGCCCAGGATGCGCCCGTTGCAGCGCACCTCCGCGCGGCTGACGCGTTGAACAACTGCCCGCATACTTGCGTCATATAATAGCGATCGCCGCAA
>CALAOW010000031.1 GCA_937889395.1 uncultured Pseudomonadota bacterium
TTAGTCATTTAAGTATTGCTCATTAGCAAAGATGCAAATATAAGGAAGGCTTCAGGAAGCGACCGGAAGGAGGTAGCAAAGCGTGGCGCGGAAAAAAATTGCGTTCATCGGGGCGGGTAATGTCGGCGCGACTTGCGCCCATCTATGCTTCCTGCGCGGACTCGGCGATATCGTGCTCTACGACATCATCGACGGACTGCCGCAGGGCAAGGCGCTGGACATGCTCGAATCGGCGCCGGTGCTCGGCATCGACGTCAACGTCATCGGCGGCATCGACATCAAGCTCATCGAGGGCGCCGATTGCTGCGTCGTCACGTCGGGCTCGCCGCGCAAACCCGGCATGAGCCGCGACGACCTGCTCAAGATAAACTCCGCGGTGATGACCGACGTCGGCGACGCAATCAAGAAACACGCGCCCGGCGCTTTCGTGATCGCGGTGACCAATCCGCTCGACGCGATGGTTACGCAGCTCAAGCGCGTGACCGGTTTCGCGAAAAGCCGGATCGTGGGGCAGGCGGGCGTGCTTGACTCGGCGCGCTACCGCACCTTTCTGGCGTCGGAGCTGGGCGTGTCGGTGGAAAGTGTTTCCGCGATGGTGCTCGGCGGGCACGGCGACGACATGGTGCCGATTCGCAGCTACACGACGGTCGGCGGCCAGCCGGTCGAACGCCTGGTCGCGGCGAAGCGACTGGAGGAAATTGAGAAGCGCACGCGTGGCGGCGGCGGCGAGATCGTCCAGTTGATGAAGACTTCGTCGTATTACGCTGCAGGAAGCGCGGCTTACAAAATGGTCGAGGCATACATGCTCGATCGCAAACAAGTGCTGCCGTGCGCGGCGTTTCTTGACGGCGAATACGGCGTGAAGGGACTGTTCGCCGGAGTTCCGGTCGTGATCGGCGCGGGCGGCGTCGAGCGCGTTGTCGAAATCCAGCTGAATGCCGCCGAAAAGGCAGCCTTCGACAGTTCGGTCGGACACGTGCGCGAACTGGTCGAGGCGATGGACAAAGTAATCGCGGCCGGAAAACAAGGCTAGCGATTCGGGAAAGGCTTATGGCAGAAGCAGAGGCAGTTGCGGCGCCTGCGAGTGCGGCAGGAATGACGGCAGACGAGCGGCACTGGCTGCTGCGCAGGTTGCACTCGCTGTCGGGAATCATTCCGATCGGCGGATTTTTATTTTTCCATTTCTTCGAAAACGCCTTCGTTCTGAAGGGCGGCGCGATGTGGTGGAAGGAAACCGAGTTCACGCGCAACCTTCCGTTTCAGATCGCGGTCGAAGCGTTCGTCCTGTGGATTCCGATTCTCTACCATGCGATTTACGGATTGGTCATTACGGCCACCGCGCAGCCCAACGACTACCCGTACGAGCGCAACTACCAGTACACTTTGCAGCGCATCACCGGGATACTCGCGTTCCTGTTTATCGGCTTTCACGTGATCTCGACGCGCGGGCTTTACTACGCCGCCGGCATCGAGACGAACTATCTGCGGATGCATAACTTCATGATGAATCCGCTGATTTTGACGACCTACCTGGTCGGGGTCCTGGCGTGCGTCTATCACCTGACCAACGGCATTTTTACGTTCACGATCACGTGGGGGATTGCGGTCGGCCCGAGGGCGCAAACGCTGGTGAACCGCGCGTGCGTTGCGCTGTTTATCATCATGGCGATCGCCGGCGTTGCAATTCTGCTCGCATTTCGCGCACCTGCCTGAGGAGAAAATCAATGCCGGGGCATCACATAATCGTAGGCGGCGGGCTGGCAGGTTTGACCGCGGCAATGAAACTGGCGGAGCAGGGCGAGCAAGTCGATCTGTTCTCCATCGTTCCGGTCAAGCGTTCGCATTCGGTGTGCGCGCAGGGCGGAATCAACGGCGCGGTCAACACCAAAGGCGAGGGCGACTCGCCGATGATTCACTTTGACGATACGATTTACGGCGGCGACTTCCTGGCGCATCAGCCGCCCGTCAAGGCGATGTGCGAGGCGGCGCCGGCGATCATCTACCTGTTCGATCGGATGGGCGTGATGTTCAATCGTACGCCCGAAGGCCTGCTCGACTTCCGCCGATTCGGCGGCACCAAGCATCATCGCACCGCATTCGCGGGCGCCACCACCGGGCAGCAGCTTTTGTACGCATTGGACGAGCAGGTCCGCCGCTACGAGGCGGCAGGCCAAGTGCGCAAGTTCGAAGGCTGGGAGATGCTGAGCATCGTGCAGGACGAGTCGGGGAACTGCCGCGGGATCGTTGCGATCGACACGCGCTCGCTCGAGATACGCGCGTTTCCCGCCGACACTACGCTGATCGCGACCGGCGGCCCGGGTCTGGTCTTCGGCCGCTCGACGCAGTCGCTGGTATGTACGGGATCGGCGGTCAGCGCGTGCTACCAGGCCGGCTCGATCTACGCCAACGGCGAGTTCACCCAGGTGCATCCCACCGCAATGCAGGGCGAGGACAAGTATCGTCTCATCTCGGAGTCGATTCGCGGCGAGGGCGGACGCGTGTGGACCTACCGCGACGGCAAGCCGTGGTACTTCCTTGAAGATATGTACCCTGCGTACGGGAACCTGGTGCCGCGCGACATCGCGACCCGGGCGATTCACAAGGTCGTGTTCGAGATGAAGCTGGGCGTTGACGGCAATCCGGTGGTTTACCTCGACGTGAGCCATCTGGATCCCGAAGAACTCGAGCGCAAGGTCGCGGGCGTGCTCGAAATCTACGAGAAGTTCTCAGGCCAGGATCCGCGCAAGGTCCCGATGAGGATTTTTCCGGCGATGCACTACTCGATGGGCGGCCTGTGGGTCGATTACCATCAGCAGACCAACATCCCGGGGCTGTTCGCGGCGGGCGAGTGCGACTTTCAATATCACGGCGCGAACCGGCTCGGCGCGAACTCGCTGCTATCGTGCATACACGGCGGAAACATTTGCGCGCCGGCAATGATCGGCTACGCCAAGTCGCACACGAGCGCGGCCAGCTCGCAGATTTTCGATCAGGAGCTGAAGCGTCAGCGCGAGTCATTCGACAAACTTTTCAAGATGAGCGGTCCGGAGAACGCGTTTGCGGTGTGGCGCGAGCTCGGCGATATCATGACGGAGAACGTCACCGTAGTGCGCTACAACGACAAGCTCAAAGCGACCGACAACAAGCTGCTCGAGTTTAAGGATCGATGGAGCCGAATCGGGCTCAACGACAAGGGCAAGTGGGCAAACCAGGAAGTGCTGTTCGTCCGCCAGCTATGGAACATGCTCGAGCTGGCGCGGCCGATCACGCTCGGCGCGCTCAATCGCAATGAATCGCGCGGCGCGCATTACAAGCCGGACTTTCCGGAACGCGACGATGAGAATTTCATGAAGACCACCATGGCTGCGTGGTCGTCCGACGGCCCGCGTTTCAGTTGGGAGCCGGTTGACGCGAGCCTCATCAAGCCGCGCCCGCGCCGCTACGACATCGAGAAATCCGCGGCGTAGGCCCGGCAGGAGCATACCAGTGCCAGAAAAGACGCAAGTCTTGAGAATCAAGCGCCAGGAATCGGCGAAATCCGAGCCTTACTACGAGGAGTTCGAGGTCCCGTATCTGCCCCATCACAACGTCGTCTCGATGCTGATGGAGATTCGGCGCAACCCGGTCAATCGTCAGGGCAAACGCGTCGCGCCGGTCGTCTTCAACGCCAACTGTCTGGAGGAAGTTTGCGGCGCGTGCACGATGGTGATCAACGGGCGCGTCCGCCAGGCGTGCTCGCAGCTTGCCAACGGGCTGGGCGGGCCGGCGACGGTCGAGCCGATGACGAAGTTCCCGGTGGTGCGCGATCTATGGGTCGATCGAGCCAAAATGTTCGACGACCTGAAGAAGGCGCGCGCGTGGATTCCGATTGACGGGACTTACGACCTGGGTCCGGGCCCGCGAGTCGCGCCCGACGTCCAGGAGTTCGCGTACCTGTTCTCGCGATGCATGACTTGCGGATGCTGCCTCGAGGCGTGCCCGCAGTTTAACTCGCATTCGAAGTTCATGGGCGCGTCTGTGATCGGGCAGGTCTATCTGATGAGCCAGCATCCAACCGGCAAGATGAACCTCACCGAGCGGCTCGATGCGATGATGGCGGAGGGCGGAGTGGCCGACTGCGGCAACGCGCAGAACTGCGTCGAGGTTTGCCCCAAGGATATTCCGCTCACGACCGCAATCGCCGCGGTCGGCCGCCAGACGACGATCAAATGGCTCCGCGATCTCTTTATGAAGTGACGCTGCCGCCGCGCTAATGTCATCGTGAGCGAGCGGGTCGAGTCGAAGGATCCCGGATCCTTATCCAAAATGAGTTGATGCCTGGGTAACTGAATGAACATCCACGAATATCAAGCCAAGCAGGTTCTGGCGCGCTTCGGCGTTCCCGTTCCAAAGGGGCAGTTCGCGACCACACCTGACGAGGCTGCGGCTGCATTCACCGCGCTGGGCCAGCCGAAGGCCGTGGTCAAGGCGCAGATCCATGCGGGCGGCCGCGGCAAGGCCGGCGGCGTCAAAATCCTGACGAATGCTTCCGAGGTGCGCGACTTTGCGGCCAGGCTGCTCAGCAAGCCGCTGGTGACGCATCAGACCGGTCCCGAAGGCCGGGTGGTGCGCCGCGTTTACGTCGAGGAAGCAAGCAACGTCGCTCGCGAGCTTTACCTTGGGATGCTCGTCGATCGAAAGGCGGGAACGGTTTCCGTGATCGCGAGCACCGCGGGCGGTATGGATATCGAGGAAGTGGCAGCCAAGACGCCCGAAAAAATCCTCACCGAGCCGATCAATCCCATGCTGGGAGTGGCCGGGTTTCAAGCGCGCAAAATCGCATTCGCGCTCGGCCTCAAGGACAAACAAGTCGGCCAGTTCGCGGCGCTGCTGGCGTCGCTCTATCGGGCGTTCATAGAAACCGACGCGTCGCTCATCGAGATCAATCCGCTGGTGGTGACGGCCGAGGGCCGCGTCATCTGCCTCGACGCGAAAATGTCATTCGATGACAATGGCTTGTTCCGCCATGCGGACATCCGCGAGCTGCGCGACGCCAATGAGGAAGATCCCGCCGAGACCGAGGCGGCGAAGTACGATCTCAGCTATGTGCATCTCGACGGCAACATCGGATGCATGGTCAACGGCGCGGGTCTCGCGATGGCCACGATGGACATCGTCAAGATTTACGGCGCCGAGCCGGCCAACTTTCTCGACGTTGGCGGCGGCGCCAGCACCGAGAAGGTCGCCGCTGCATTTCACATCCTGCTCGCGGACAAGCGCGTCAAAGGCGTGCTGATCAACATCTTCGGCGGCATCATGCGATGCGACGTGCTGGCGCAGGGGGTGGTCGAGGCGGCCAAGCAGGTAAAACTGAACGTGCCGTTGGTGGTCAGAATGGAAGGGACCAACGTCGTCGAAGGCAAGAAGATCCTTGCCGACTCCGGGATCAAGGTGGTTACCGCCAGCGACATGGCCGACGCCGCCCGGCGCATCGTAAAAGAAATCGGAGCCTAGAATTTTCAGATGAGTATTTTAGTTGACAAGAACACCCGCGTGCTGACGCAGGGAATTACCGGCGCGACCGGCCAACTCCATACGCGCGCGTGCAAAGAGTACGGCACGCAAATGGTCGGCGGGGTAGTGCCGGGCAAGGGCGGCACCGACTTCGAAGGCATCCCGATCTTCGACACGGTAGAGCAGGCGCGCAAATCGACCGGCTGCAACGCGACCGTGATCTACGTGCCGCCGGCGTTCGCCGCCGACGCGATGCTGGAAGCCGCCGCCGCCGGCATCGAGCTTGTCATCTGCATCACCGAAGGCATTCCGATCCTCGACATGGTCAAAGTGAAGGCCTACCTGGCGGGTACCAAGTCGCGCCTGATTGGCCCCAACTGCCCGGGAATCATCACGCCGGGCGAATGCAAAATCGGCATCATGCCGGGCTACATCCACAAGCCAGGCGATATCGGCGTCGTGTCGCGTTCGGGCACGCTGACTTACGAGGCGGTGTATCAGCTTACGCAGCTTGGAATCGGGCAATCGACCTGCATTGGGATCGGTGGCGACCCGATCGTCGGCACAACGCATATCGACGCGCTCAAGTTGTTCAACGAAGACCCCAAGACGCGCGCGGTCATCATGATTGGCGAGATCGGTGGAACGGCTGAGGAAGAAGCCGCTGAATACATAAAGCAACACTTTAAGAAACCCGTGGTCGCATTTGTCGCGGGCCAAACCGCGCCGAAGGGACGGCGGATGGGTCACGCGGGCGCGATTATCTCGGGCGGACGCGGCACCGCGGCCGATAAAATCGCGGCGCTCAAGGCGGCGGGAATCACGGTGGCGATGAGCCCGGCTGACCTCGGCTCGACGATGAAATCAGTACTCGAAAGCAAGAAGTAATTCGATGGAACGAACTTTCGCAATCGTCAAGCCCGACGCAGTGCGGCGCGGGCTCACCGGCGACATACTGAAACGAATCGAGGCTTCGGGGCTGACGATCGTTGCGATGCGCAAGATTCATCTCTCGCGCGCCGACGCCGAGAAGTTTTACGACGTGCACAAAGCGCGGCCGTTCTTCCGCGGGCTGTGCGACTATATGACTTCCGGCCCGGTGGTCATTGCGGTGCTGCAGGGCGACAATGCGATCAGCAAGTGGCGTCAACTGATGGGCGCAACCGATCCCAAAAAGGCCGACGCCGGCACGATTCGCAAGGACTTCGGAATCGACGTCGAACAGAACGCTACGCACGGCTCGGATGCGCCCGAGACGGCCGCGAATGAAATCGCCTTCTTTTTCCCCGCCCGGGAAATTCTTTCCTGAAACAGAGACCGTCCTGCTTTCACGGCGACGTTCGACTAGAATAGTTGGCCGTGAACGCCAATCGCCAAACATCGGCCGAGCCGGCGCCCATGGGCGCGGATTTCCGCGATCTCACGCTCGATGAAGTCGAGCAAATGGTCGCCAGCGTGGGCGAACGCTCATATCGCGCCCGCCAGATTCTGCATTGGGTACACGCTCGGGGCGCCGAGTCATTCGACGAGATGCGCGATCTGCCGGCTGCGCTTCGCAATTATTTGAAGCAGAGCTTCACCATCGGGCATCCGGTGTCGTCATTGGTTTCGCGTTCCTCGGACGGCACCCGGAAACTGCTCATTACGCTCGACGACGGGGAAGAAATCGAATCGGTGATAATCCCCACCGAAAAACGCGTCACGCTTTGCATGTCGAGCCAGGTGGGATGCGCGCTGGCCTGCGAATTCTGCGCGACGGCGAGGATGGGGCTGCATCGCAACCTAACCACCTCCGAGATGCTGGCGCAGATCCCCGCCGCTCGACGCGAGCTGGCCGCAGGCGAGGAAATCACGAATTTTGTTTTCATGGGGATGGGCGAGCCGCTGGCAAATTACCCGCGCCTGGTACGCACGCTCGCGATAATGACTTCCGATTGGGGAATGGGCATCTCGCCGCGCAGGATCACGGTCTCGACCGTTGGATTGGTCCCGATGATGGAGCGGCTGCTGGGCGAAACCCCGGTTAATCTGGCGGTCTCGATCCACGCAACGACCAACGAGCTTCGCGATCGCCTCGCGCCGATCAACCAGCGCTATCCGCTGGAGGTTTTGCTCGACGCATGCCGGAATCTGCCGATCAAACGGCGCAGCCGGATCACGTTTGAGTACGTGATGCTGGCGGGGGTGAACGATTCGATCGCGGACGCGCGGAGGCTGGTGAAGTTGCTCGCGCCTATCCGCGCCAAGGTGAACCTGATTTTTTACAATCCGCTGGCGGGGTCGGCGCTTGCGGCCAGCACGCGCGCCGGGGTGGAGGCCTTTCAAGCGATCCTGAAGAACGGTAATTTGACCGCAACAATCCGCGAAAGCCGGGGGCTCGATATTGCGGCGGCATGCGGCCAGCTTTACGCCGAACAGCACACCCCAGCCTGAAAACACCAGAAGAAAAATGTCACACAACGTACTCGGAGTGATCGGAGGCAGCGGCTTCTACCAGATGAAGGGCCTGGACAAGGTCGAGCTGATGGAGCTCGAGACACCATTCGGGCGTCCGTCGGATCCGTTTTACCAGGGACGAATCGGAGGCATCGAAGTCGTTTTCCTCGCGCGACACGGCCGCGGCCATCGATTGTTGCCGTCCGAAATAAATTTTCGCGCCAATGTTTTCGGGATGAAGCAGCTCGGCGTGACCCATCTCGTTTCGGTGTCCACGGCGGGCAGCCTGAAAGAGGAAATTCATCCGGGCGAACTAGTAGTTCCAGATCAGTTTATCGATCGTACAATCAAACGTCCCATGACATTCTTCGGTGACGGGTTGGTGGCGCACGTTTCGATGGCCGATCCCGTGTGCGCAAATCTCGCCAGCGATCTGGCCATCGGAGCGCGCGCGGGCGGCGCGGTCGTTCACGACCGCGGGACCTATCTGTGCATGGAAGGTCCGCAATTCTCGACGCGCGCCGAGTCTAATCTTTTCCGGAGTTTTGGCGCCAGCGTCATCAGCATGACCGCGATGCAGGAGGCGCGGCTCGCTCGCGAGGCAGAGATGTGTTACGCGGCGCTGGTGCTGGTGACGGATTACGATTGCTGGCACGATACGGCGGCGGCGGTGGATATCGGCGAGATCCTGCGCGTGATGAAGCTGAACGTGGACAAGGCGCAAAACGCGGTGTCGGCGCTTGCGCACGCGCTTGGCAATCGTGCGCAGACTTGCAGGTGCCAGGACGCGCTCAAGAACACGATAATTACCGATCGCGAGGCAATTCCGCAGCGTTTGATCGACGGCTTGCGTCCGCTGGTAGGCAAGTATCTTTAGGATCATCGATATCCGGAGAGGAGATCCGGGGTCCCTCGACTTCGCTCGGGATGACGGAATAAGACGGGGGCGCTGAAGGTGCAATAGATGAGTATCGTTGTGGTCGGATTTCTAGCCTACGACACGGTCGAAACGCCCAATGGAAAGGTCGAGGAAGTGTTGGGCGGCGGCGCCAGCTATTTTTCGATAGCAGCCCGATTTTTTTCCCCGGTCAGCATTGTCGCGGTGGTCGGTACGGACTATAAGGCCGAGGATTTCCAGTTGTTCACGGATCGGAATATCGATGTGCGCGGAGTAGTGAAACGCGAGGGGCAGACCACGCGATGGCACGGCCGTTATCACGAAGATATGAACGTGCGCGACACGGTCAAGCTTTCGCTCAACGTGCTGGAAAACTTCACGCCGGAATTGCTGCCTGACCAATGCCGCGCAGATTACCTTTATCTGGCGCCAAACGATCCTGCGCTTCAGGAACACGTACTGGACCAGGTGCTTAGTCCGAAAGTAGTCACGGCCGATCTCTATGACTATTGGATACAGAACACCCGCCCCGGCCTGGCCAAGGTGCTCGAGCGAATCCAGATACTGCTTTGCAGCGACAGCGAGGCGCGCACGCTTACGGGCGAGCACAACCTGGTGAAGGCGGGGCGCGCGATCCTGAAAATGGGCCCGTCCACCGTTCTGATCAAGCGCGGCGAGTATGGTGTGCTTCAGTTCAGCGAGGAGGGTATGTTCGCGGTGCCCGCATATCCGCTGGAAGAGGTGGTCGATCCTACGGGGGCGGGCGATACGTTTGCGGGCGGCATGATGGGGTTTCTAGCGCGACACGGGCGGGTAACAGAATCGTCGCTGCGCACAGCAGTCGTGTACGGCAGCGTGATGGCGTCATTCGTTGTAGAGCGTTATTCGCTGGAGAGGCTATTAGCTCTGACTTGGGAAGAGATAGATAATCGCTATCGAGAGTTTATCAATCTAATCGACTCTCATCATTCGAGATGGACTACTCAGTAGTTATTCCGCTCTACAACGAGCGGGATAATCTCGCCCCGCTGCATGCAGAGTTAAGCCGCGTGATGCAGGCTCTTGGGCGCGCCTACGAACTTGTGTTCGTGGACGACGGCAGTATCGACGGGAGCATCGAGGCGCTGCGTCAGATTAAGTCCGCGGACAAAAATGTGCGCGTGATCTCGCTGGCGCGCAACTCCGGACAGACGGCTGCGCTAGCCTGCGGCTTTGCGCACGCCACCGGTGACGTGGTAATCGCGATCGACGGCGACGGACAAAACGATCCCGCCGACATCCCGCGGCTTCTGGCCAAGCTCGACGAAGGCTACGATTTGGCCAGCGGCTGGCGCACTGAGCGGTGGCAAGCGGAACGGTTTACGCGCCGGCTGCCTTCAATGGCGGCCAATTCGCTGATTTCGGCGATGACCGGCGTCAAGCTTCACGACTATGGCTGCACCTTCAAGGCCTACCGGCGGGAGCTGGCGCGCAGCCTGCAGCTCTACGGCGAGATGCATCGTTTTGTCCCCGCGATCGCGGCGGAGCAGGGTGCGCGAATCGCGGAAGTCGAAGTCGGATTTCGGCCGCGCCGCGCGGGAATCTCGAAGTATGGATTGTGGCGCATCGTGCGCACGTTGCTCGACCTAATCACCGTCAAATTTCTTTCCGGCTATTCCACCGCGCCGATACAAGTGTTCGGTTTGATCGGAATCGTACTGAGCGGACTCGGCGGTCTATGGACGTTCATTTTGGTGCTGGAGAAGATACTACTGGGACGCGAACTGGGTAATCGGCCGGCGTTGCTATTGGCGGTTTTGTTGGTAGTCGTCGGAGTACAGTTTGTGAGTATCGGACTGCTTGGCGAGATGCTGGCGCGGACCTATCACGAATCGCAGGGCAAGCCGATCTACGTAATCAAGGAAGAATTCTAGAGGCTATCGATGAACATCGCAGTCGTGGGGAGCGGATATGTCGGACTGGTGAGCGGCACCTGCTATGCGGAAAGCGGCAACGAAGTATTCTGCGTTGACATCGACAAGGATCGAATCGCCCAGCTTTGCGAAGGCAGGATTCCGATCTATGAGCCGGGACTCGAAGAACTGGTGCGCCGCAATTTGAAGGAAGGCCGGCTTCATTTCACCACCGACATCGCCGAAGCGGTCAAGCAATCGATGGTCTCGTATATTGCGGTCGGCACTCCGATGAGCGCGTCGGGGGCGGCGGACTTGACGGCGATTTTCCAGGCGGCCGAAGATATCGCAAAAGCGATCACCGGCTATCACATCGTGGTGATCAAGAGCACCGTTCCGGTCGGCACCAGCGACCGGGTGCGGGAAATCGTCGGCCGCATTGCCAAACATCGCGCCGACGTGTGCTCGGTCCCGGAGTTTCTCAAGGAAGGCTCCGCGATAGAAGATTTCATGCGGCCGGACCGGGTCGTGATCGGAAGCCTGAGCGAGCAGGCGACGGCTATCCTCAAGGAAATTCACAACCCTTTCGTGCGCACCGACAATCCGATTCTCGTGATGGATCCGCGCTCGGCGGAGCTGACCAAGTATGCGTCGAACGCGATGCTCGCGATGCGCATCTCGTTCATCAACGAGATGGCGAATCTGTGCGACGCCGTGGGCGCCGATATCAATGCCGTACGCCGCGGCCTGGGCTCCGACAAGCGCATCGGCTCGTCGTTCCTGTTTCCCGGCGTCGGTTATGGCGGTTCATGCTTCCCCAAGGACGTGCAGGCGATGATTCATATCGGCAGCGAGCACAACCTTGATTTCGCGCTTTTGCGCGCGGCAGAAGCGGTGAATTCCCGGCAGAAGCGGCTGATTCCGGCGCGCGTGAAGCAGCATTTCGGAGAAAACCTGAGCGGCCGCACGTTTGCGATTTGGGGGCTTGCCTTCAAGCCGCGCACCGACGACATGCGTGAAGCGCCGGCGCTGGTGGTGATCGAGGAACTGCTGCAGGCGGGTGCGAAGTGCAGGGTGCACGACCCTGAAGCGCTGGAAAATGCGCGCAAGATTTTTGGCGATCGCATCACCTACCACAAGAGCAACTACCAAGCGCTCAAGGGCGCCGACGCGCTGCTGATTCTGACCGAGTGGAGCGAGTTCCGGCATCCCAACTTTCAGCGCATCAAGGCCGAGCTCAAACAGCCGGTGATATTCGACGGCCGGAACCTGTATGATCCGGATCTGATGAAGGCGCTCGAGCTGCGGTACTACTCGGTCGGGCGCCACCCGGTTTAGGACAAGGACGCTTCGATGAGAATTCTGGTGACCGGCGGCGCCGGCTTTATCGGCTCGCACACGGTGGATGCGCTGATCGCGTCCGGCGCCGGCGAAGTGTCGGTGCTGGACGATTTATCCACCGGCAAGCGCAAGCAGGTGAACGCGAAAGCCACGCTCCATCAAACCGATCTGCGCGACGCCGCGGCAGTTGCGTCCGTCGTCGAGCAGGCGCGCCCCGAGATTATCTTCCATCTCGCGGCGCAGATGGACGTGCGGCGTTCGGTCGCCGATCCTGCGTTCGACGCGCAAGTGAACCTGGTCGGATTTCTCAACCTGATCGAATCGGCACGCCGCCACGGCTTGAAGCGCGTGGTCTTTTCTTCGACTGGCGGCGCGATTTACGGCGAGCAGGACGAGTTCCCGTGCACCGAGGAGCATCCGCGCCGCCCGGTAAGTCCCTACGGCGTCGCCAAGCTGGCGACCGAAGCCTATCTGTTTTTTTACAAGGTCGAGTACGGAATCGACTACCTGGCGCTGCGATTCGGAAACGTTTACGGCCCGCGCCAGGATCCGCACGGCGAGGCGGGAGTCGTCGCGATCTTCTGCGGACGAATCCTCGACGGCAAGCCCGTGACGATTTACGGCGACGGCACGCAGACGCGCGACTACGTTTACGTCGGCGACGTGGTGCGGGCGGTGGTCGCGGCGGCGAAATCGGGCGCGTCGGGAATCGCGCTCAACATCGGCACCGGTATCGAGACCAATGTGAACGATCTTTATTCCACGCTTGCGAGCATCGCCGATTTCCCGACCCGGGCGAAGCACGCGCCGGCGCGTCCCGGCGAACAAAACCGCTCCGTCATATCGCCGGCGCGCGCCGAGCGGGAGCTTGGCTGGCGTCCCGAAAAGAAGCTCGCGGACGGACTCGAAGAGACGTTCAAATATTTCAAGCAGCAGCGCGCCCGTTCGAGTTGAAATGACCGAAGCCGCCTCGATTCGCAATTTTTCGATCATCGCGCATATCGATCACGGCAAGTCCACGCTGGCCGATCGAATCCTCGAGCGCACCGGTGCGCTCACGATGCGTGAGTCGAAGGATCAGTTTCTGGACTCGATGGACCTCGAGCGCGAGCGCGGAATCACGATCAAGGCGCGCTCGGTGCGGCTGAACTACACGGCCAAAGATGGAAAAGGCTACGTGCTGAACTTGATCGATACGCCCGGTCACGTCGATTTCGCCTACGAAGTTTCGCGCAGCCTGGCCGCGTGCGAGGGTGCGCTGCTGGTGGTCGATGCGAGCCAGGGCGTCGAGGCGCAAACGCTCGCCAACGTCTATCTCGCGCTCGATCACGGGCTCGAAATTATCCCGGTGATCAACAAAATAGATCTGCCCAGCGCGGACGTCGAGAGCACCAGGCATCAAATCGAGGAAATCATCGGGCTGGATGCCTCCGAGGCGATTCTTACCAGCGCCAAGGAGGGCGTGGGGATCGACGATGTGCTGGAAGCGATCGTCGCGCGAATCCCCGCGCCCAAACCCACCGGCGAGGACGCCGTCCGCGCGCTCATCTTCGACAGTTGGTACGACGTGTACGAGGGCGTGATCGGATTGGTCCGCGTCTTCGGCGGCGAAATCCGCGTCGGGATGAAAGTTCGGCTGATGGGCATTGACAAGCTGGGCGAAGTGATGCGCCTGGGGCATTTCACGCCGCACGAACGGCCCACCGACGCGCTTGGTCCGGGCGAGGTCGGGTTTGTCGTGGCGGGGATCAAAACCGTCGCGGACATGCGGGTGGGCGACACGATTACCGATGCGGACAATCCCGCGGTGGCGGCGCTGCCGGGCTTCAAGGAATTGAAGCCGATGGTGTTCGCGGGCCTGTATCCGACCGAAGCGAATCAGTACGGCGCGCTGCGCGACGCGATCGAAAAGCTGCGGCTCAACGATGCGAGCCTCATCTGCGAGCCCGAGACCTCGCAGGCGCTCGGCTTCGGCTTTCGCGCCGGATTCCTGGGCTTGCTGCACATGGAAATCGCGCAGGAGCGCCTCGAACGCGAATTCGGAATCAACCTGATCGTGACCGCGCCGACGGTCGCCTACCAGGTGCGCACTGTTTCGGGCGAGCTGACGACGGTGGACAATCCCGCGCATCTGCCCGATGAGAATACGATCGAGGCGATCGAGGAGCCGTTCATTCTCACTTCTATTCACATGCCCGAGGAGTACCTCGGCGCCGTGATGAAGCTGTGCGAAGACCGGCGCGGCACGCAGCGCGATTTGCGTTTCCTGAATGAAAAGCGCGTGATCCTGCACTACGAACTGCCGCTCGCTGAAATCGTCTTCGATTTTTACGATCGGCTGAAATCGGTGAGCCGCGGCTACGCGTCGTTGGACTACGAGTTTCTGGACTTCCGTGCCGGGCCTCTGGTTAAATTGGATATTCGAATTAATGGCGAGGCGGTGGACGCGCTTTCGATTATCGTGCATCGCGACAAGGCTTACGAAAGGGGCCGGGCGTTGTGCGAAAAGATGCGCGAGCTGATTCCACGCCAGATGTTCGAAGTCGCGATTCAAGCCGGGATCGGCTCGAAGATTATCGCGCGGGAATCCGTGAAGGCGCTGCGCAAGAACGTCACCGCCAAGTGCTACGGCGGCGATATCACGCGGAAACGAAAGCTGCTCGAGAAGCAAAAGGAAGGCAAGAAGCGGATGAAACAGGTCGGGCGCGTCGAGATTCCGCAAGAGGCTTTCCTGGCCCTGCTCAAGGTCGGGGAGTAGGGCAATCGTGGCCGAACCAGCGCGCAACATTTCCAGAGTACAGCCGCACAACGCCGGCGAGACCGCCGATCGCGCGCCCGCGCAGAAGTCCGTCGCGCGCGAGTATGGCGAGGCGATGTTCATCGCGCTCGTGCTGGCGGTCTTCATCCGCACATTCTTCATACAGGCGTATAAGATTCCGTCGGGCTCGATGGAACCGACGCTGCTCATAGGCGACCATATACTGGTCAACAAGATTGTTTACGGGTTGCGGATGCCGGACTCGATTTTCGGCCTCGAGATCCCCGGCCTGCCATTGGGCGAGTACGTTTTTTATCTCGCGCCGGTGCATCGCGGCGACGTCGTGGTGTTCGTCTTTCCGCCCGATCGCAGCAAGGATTTCATCAAGCGTGTGATCGGCGTCGCCGGTGATACGGTTGCGGTAAAGAACGGCGCCGTGTGGCTCAACGGTTCGCAGATGCCCGACCCGCATGCGCATTTCGAGGTAGCCGCGCAAGATCGATCGCCAGTCTCGCCGCGTGACAATTTCGGACCCGTGACGGTGCCGGCGGGCAAATTGTTCATGATGGGCGATAATCGCGATCGCAGCTACGACGGCCGCTTTTGGGGCTTCGTCGATTTGAACGACGTCGAGGGACGCGCCACGGTCATTTATTTGCCGTGGAACGAAGAGAAAGCGGACGGCGCCTCGGTGCTGAGCAACGTCCTGTTGTGGTTCGAGTACATCAGATGGAATCGAATCGGGATGATCGTGCACTAGACCGAAACCCAAAAAACCGAAAAGGAAGCATCAGGTGGCGGACGAAGCGGTGAACAGGATTGGCGCGATCCTCGAGGAGATGGGGGCGCGATTCGATCTTGTAGTAGAGGCGGTCTCGGGTTTCGGCGGGCGCTTGGACACGTTGCGCGACGAGATCTTCGGACAGTTCGCGGAAGTCGGTGGCCAGATTCGCTTTCTGTCCGAGCAGATTGCCGAGAATCGGCTGGGTATCGCCGCCGCGCGAGACGATCTCGGCGCTGAGATCGTGCGGCTGGGCGAGGCGCTGGGCAAGGCGCGCATCGAGTTCCGCGACGAACTGGCCGCCGCTGAGAAGGGACTTCACGGAGAGCTCGCCGCACGCGCCGTCGAGTTCCGCGAAGAAGCCGCGCGCGCAGTGGCGTCCACCGGCAAGCAGGCGACGGACTCAGGCGGCGCGACGACCAAGATTCTCAAGCGCGAAATCGCGGCGTCGGCGGAGTCCGCGGCAAAACAACTCGGCGCCGAACTCAAGCAAACCAGCAAATCGCTGGCCAATCTCGCACGCAAGTTCGACCGCTTCGACGATCGGATTACAGTTCAAACGCGCGACCAGGACCAACGTCTGAGAAAACTCGAGCGCAAGCGCGGCGCGTGATTCGCGTCACCCTCGCGCGGGCTTGACCGCAATCTCTCGCGATCGTAAATTCTAATCGCCTTTAACCCGCTACTGAGATAGCGAAAAGGGACGACAATGAAAGTGTACATTTCCGGACCCGGCTGTTTTTGCAGTCGGGATTTTTTTTGGGCGTCGCGATGAGCGCCGCGCCCATCGTCGCACTCGACGCCGCTCAGGTCGGGCGATCGATCAAGCGGATCGCGATGGAGATAGCCGAGCGCAACGGCGGCGCGGACAACATTGTGCTGGTGGGAATCGTTCGCCGCGGCGCCACGCTGGCCGAGCGGATCGCCGACGAGTTGCGCGCCAATGGCAGGCGCGAGGTCCCCGTCGGTACGCTGGACATCTCTTCCTACCGCGACGACGGCAAGGGCCTGCCCGGCGACCCCCGGCTGATCGGCCGCGACATTCCTTTTTCCCTCGACGCCAAGCGGGTCGTGCTGGTTGACGACGTGCTGTACACCGGGCGAACCGTGCGCGCCGCGCTCGACGCGATCTCCGATCTGGGCCGGGCGGAATCGGTGCAGCTCGCCGTTCTGGTCGATCGCGGCGAGCGCGAGCTTCCGATTCGCGCCGACTACGTGGGCAAGAACATCCAGGCCCCGCACGGCCAGCGCGTTTACGTGCGGCTCACCGAGATCGACGGCGCGGATGCGGTTGTTGTTGGCAACGCAAACGTAAAATGAGGTCGAACACCCGCGCGCGATGAGGGACGAACGATACAGTGTCACGGCTGGCAAAATTTGACGTCGTTTCGATCGAGGATCTCGAGACCTCGGACATCGAGCGCGTGTTTGCGCTCGCCGACAGCTTTGCCGCCCAGCTCGCGCAAGGCGATCAGATTACGACCGCCGCCGGACTGATCATGGCGACGCTGTTCTACGAACCCTCGACGCGCACGCGGCTCAGCTTCGAGTCGTCGATGCATCGCCTCGGCGGCGCCGTGATCAGCTCGGCCGATATGCACGCGAGCTCCGCCGCCAAGGGTGAGAGTCTGGCCGATACCGTGCGCGTCGTCTCCGGCTATGCCGACCTGATCGTGCTGCGCCATCCGCATGACGGCGCGGCGCGCGTGGCCGCGGAGTACGCGCCATGCCCGGTGCTGAACGCGGGCGACGGCAGCCGCGAGCATCCCACGCAGACGCTTTGCGATCTCTACATTCTGCGCAAAAAGAAGGGCCATCTGAAGGGACTCACGGTCGCGCTATGCGGCGATTTGAAGTTTGGCCGCACGGTACATTCGCTGATCTACGCGCTAGCGCGTTTCGGCGCGAACATCGTCGCCGTGCCGACCAGCGGAATGGACGTTCCGGACTACGTCCTCAAGCGGCTTGCCGCCGAGCGCAATTACAGCTTCTCGACCGTCACGATGGATGAACTCAAGTCGTTGGCGGGCGGGCTCGACGCTCTATATCTGACACCCAGCGCGCCGCATCAGATGGCGCTCTTTACCGGCGACGGGGCGCTACGAAACTTTCCCGCGGCCGAGCCTCCGGCCGCTCTCGATGCATTCTACGTCACGCGCCTGCAGAAGGAGCGCATGTCGGGGAAGGAGGCCGGTCCCGCGCAGTACGTCCGCTTTGACGCGCGTGCCCTTCGCACCAGTCGCACGCAGGAAGCCGTCGTGATGCATCCGCTGCCGCGCCTCGGCGAGCTGGCGTACGAGCTCGATGCCGATCCGCGTGCGGTTTACTTCGAGCAGGCCGCTGCCGGCGTGCCGGTCCGGATGGCGTTAATCGCATTGCTGATGGAGAAAGCCGCCGCCGCATCCGTCGGTCCGCGGCCGATGGCCGAGGCGATTCGCTTCAAGGCCGAGCCGCCGCCGCGATGCTCCAATCTGAACTGCGTCACGCGATTCGAGGGCGCCTACCTCGCTCCGCGATTCACGCTCGGGCGCAGCATGGATGCCACCGTGCTCGCGCTGAAGTGCGGCTTGTGCGAACGCGAACTGAAGATTGAATACGTCGGTCATGCGCGATCGCATCGCTACTATCACTTCGACGAAAACCTGCAGGGCTATGTCCGCCAATGGATCGAAGAAGGCTCGCTGGCTGTATTCGACAGCGTCAAGCAGGCCGAAGAGGCTGGCTACGAACCCTACCGGCGCGGGCCTCAGCGCGAAATTATGAATGAAGAGGAAGTCGTTGGTGCGATCGAATCGCTCGCCGACCAGGTGATTGCCGACGTTCCCGATATCTCGGCCGTGTCGATTGTGGGCGTCGTCAGTCACGGCGCGATGCTTGCGCTCAGGCTGCGCGGCCTGATCGGATCGAAGACCAAAGTTCTGCCGCCGTGCGCGGCGCTCGATGCGTACAAGCCGGCCGACGCATTGCACCCGATCGACGGTGCCGAGAATTTCAACGTCGAAGACCGCACCATAATCCTGGTCGACGACGTGATTAATAGCGGCTGGACCGTGCAACGCGCGATGGCGACGATCTGGCAGCGCGGGCGTCCGGCTGCGGTCAAACTGGCGGTCTTGATCGATCGCGGGCATCGCGCCGTCCCGATTCGGCCAAACTATGTCGGCAAGAATATCCCGACCTCGCGCGGCGAGCGCGTGCAAGTGCGCCTCGCCGCGGCCGGCACGGAGAGCAAATCACACGATCGCGTAATGATCTATTCAATCGTCGAACCGCTGAAAGAACCCGAGGCGGCGCATTGAACCCAATCCTGCTCATAGGAGGACGGGTGATAGATCCCGCAAGCGCACTCGACGGACAGTATGACTTGCTGGTGTGCGCCGGCGAGATTGCAGCGGTCGAAGGGGCCGGGACTCAGATAAATTTGCACGCTGCGACTATCGTTGACGTGAGCGGATGCTGGATCGTGCCCGGCCTGATCGATCCGCATGTACATTTGCGTGACCCCGGTTTTCCTGAAAAGGAAACGATTCTGACGGGCTTGCGGGCCGCGGCAGCGGGCGGTTTCGCGACCGTGGCGGCGATGGCGAACACGTCGCCGGTCAACGACAGTCCCGCGATTACGCGCTACATGCTCGAGCGCGCCGGGGAAGCCCATTGCGCGCGGCTGGTGCCGGTTTCGGCGGTCACGCAAGGGCTCCGCGGGATCGAGCCGGTGGATTTCGCCGCGATGGTCGATGCGGGTGCGCGACTGTTTTCCGACGATGGGATTCCGATCGATGATGCGGCGGTCCTGTCGCGCGCGTTGGATGAAACCATGCGGCTTGGATATGCGGTTGCGTTGCATGAAGAGGATCGCGCGCTGTCATGCGGTGGAGCGTTGAACGCCGGCGCGGTAGCCGAGCATCTGGGCGTCAGCGGCTATCCGAGTTCGGCGGAATCGCAACGCGTGCGCCGCGATCTCGCGATAGCGATCGGCTCGGGCGCGGCGGTTCATGTCGCCCACGTATCGACGGCCGAGTCACTCGATCTCATCCGCGCCGCGCGCCGGCGTGGCGCGCAAGTCACCTGCGAGGTGACGCCGCATCATTTCACGTTGAACGAAAGCGCCGCGCTGACTTGGGGGCCGAACGCGAAGATGAACCCTCCACTTCGCAATCGCGACGATGTCGAAGCGCTCCACGCGGCGATTCGCGACGGCACCGTTGACATGATCGCGAGCGACCATGCGCCGCACGATCCGAAATCGAAGCGGATGGAGCAACTCGGCGCCTTTTTCGGTCCGGGGCGCCAGGCCGGGCCTCTCGAGCACGACGCCGCCGAGCTATTCGCGCACGCGGCAAACGGAGTTGTGGGTCTCGAGACATCGCTCGGACTTGCGCTCGACCTGGTGCATCGATCTTTGATCGAACCGGCGCGTCTGGTCGAGATGATGTCGCTCAATCCCGCGGCACTGCTGCGGCTGGAGGCTGGCACGCTTGCGGTTGGCGCGACCGCGGACATCACGGTAATCGATCCTAATCTCGAGTGGACCGTTGCGCCGGAAAAATTCCTGTCAAAGAGCCGCAACACTCCGTTCGCAGGGATGCGGCTGAAGGGCAGGGCGGTGCTGACTATCGTTGCGGGCGAAATCGTTTACGACGGGAGGAAGGGGTAGCGGATCGATGAGCAAGGGGCGCGAAGCGATACTGGCGCTGGCCGACGGGCGAATTTTCCGCGGCCGCGCATTCGGCGCGGTGGGCGAGACCGTGGGCGAAGCGGTCTTCAACACCGCGATGACCGGCTACCAGGAAGTGCTGACCGACCCGTCGTACAAGGGCCAGCTGGTCTGCATGACTTATCCGGAAATCGGCAACGTCGGAATCAACGCCGAGGACGCAGAGTCGCGGCGCGTGTACGTCGAGGGGTTCATCGTCAAGGAATACTGGGAGCGGCCGTCGAACTGGCGTTCGGAGATGGCGCTTGGAAAGTACCTGGAAGAGGCGGGCGTGGTGGGTATCGAGGGTATCGACACGCGCGCGCTGGTCCGCCATTTGCGCACGCGCGGCGCGCAGGAAGCGGTGATATCGAGCGTCGATCTGGACGCCGAGTCGCTGGTGCGCAAGGCCAAGGCGTCACCGGGACTGATCGGCCGCGATCTCGTGAAAGAGGTCACATCCGCCGAGGCTTACGATTGGGACTTCGGGGATTGGAAATTGGGGCGCGGCCACGTCCGCATGAGCCACGAAGCGATGCGCGATGCGCCCACGATTGTCGCGCTCGACTACGGAATCAAGCTGAACATTTTGCGCCGGCTGGTCGCGACCGGCTTTCGCGTGAAGGTGATCCCGGCGGCGTCGAGCGCGGAGCAGATCCTCGCGCACAACCCCGACGGAATTTTCCTATCGAACGGACCCGGCGACCCTGCGGCGCTGCCGTACGCTTACAGAGCCATCGCGGGCGTGTTGGGCAAGAAGCCGGTGTTCGGCATCTGTCTTGGCCATCAGTTGATCGGGCTGGCGCTGGGCGGCAAGACTTACAAGCTCGCTTTCGGCCATCATGGCGCCAATCATCCGGTGATGGACTTGCGCACGCGGCGGGTCGAGATCACGGCGCAGAACCATGGCTTCGCCGTCGATGACGAGTCGTTGAGAAGACGCGCGAAGCTTTCGCATTTGAACCTGAACGACAACACCGTCGAAGGCCTGCAGGGAACCGGAGTGCCATTCTTTTCCGTGCAGTACCATCCCGAGGCATCGCCGGGGCCGCACGACTCGAGCTACCTGTTTGCCCGATTCAAAAAACTGGTTGAAGCGTTCCCGCGTTACGGCGCGGAGGCGCTGGACCGAATCCTTGCCGCCGAGGCATCGGCGCAATGACCAGATCAACGCACCGACTCGATCCAAGTTCGACATATTGGGACTACCAAGTTGCCGCTTCGTAAAGATTTGAAATCGGTGTTGCTGATTGGCTCGGGGCCAATCGTCATCGGGCAGGCGTGCGAGTTCGATTACTCGGGCACGCAGGCGATCAAAGCGCTGCGCGAGGAAGGGCTGAGGCTCATCCTGGTCAATTCGAACCCGGCGACGATAATGACCGATCCGGACCTGGCGGACCGCACCTATATAGAGCCGATGACGCTGGCGGTGCTGACGAAAATCATCGAGCGCGAGCGTCCCGACGCGATCCTGCCGACGGTCGGCGGGCAGACCGCGCTGAACCTGGCGATAGAGCTTGCCGAGGCGGGCGTACTCGATCGATTCAAGTGCGAGCTTATCGGGGCGAAGCTCGGGGCGATCAAGAAGGCCGAGGATCGCGACCTGTTCAAGCAGGCGATGCTGAAAATCGGGCTCGAGGTGCCGCGTTCCGCCATTGCGCGTTCGGCGGCCGACGGCGAGCGGGTGCTGGGGGAGCTTGGCATCCCGGTGATCATCCGGCCGTCGCGAACGCTGGGCGGAACGGGAGGTTCGATCGCGCGCGAACTCGACGACTACCGCGCCAAGGTGGCGCACGGACTCGAACAATCGCCGAGCCACGAAGTGCTGATCGAGCAATCGGTCGAAGGGTGGAAGGAATTCGAACTCGAGGTGATGCGCGACACGGCGGACAACGTCGTGATCATCTGCTCGATCGAGAATCTGGATCCAATGGGCGTGCACACGGGCGATTCGATAACGGTCGCACCCGCGCAGACGCTGACCGACAAGGAATACCAGATCATGCGCGACGCGGCGATTCGAATCATCCGCGAAATCGGCGTCGATACGGGCGGATCGAACATCCAGTTTGCGATCGAACCGAGGACGGGACGGATGGTCGTGATCGAGATGAACCCGCGCGTGTCGCGGAGCTCGGCGCTGGCGTCGAAGGCGACGGGATTTCCAATCGCCAAGATCGCGGCGCGGCTGGCAGTGGGCTACCGGCTTGACGAGATTCCCAACGACATCACGCGCATGACGCCGTCGTGCTTCGAGCCGACGATCGACTACGTGGTCACCAAGATTCCGCGCTTCACGTTCGAGAAGTTTCGCGGCGCGGCCGACGAGCTGGGGCCGCAAATGAAGTCGGTCGGCGAGGCGATGGCGATAGGACGGACCTTCAAGGAGTCGCTGCAGAAGGCGCTCCGCTCGCTCGAAATAGGCTCGCATGGGCTGGAGAGCGGGCTCTCAAAGCCGCCGAGCGCTCATGCGGCCGTACAAATCCGCGCTCAAGTCGCGACCGCGAGCAGCCATCGCTTGTACCATCTGGCGGACGCTTTACGGCTGGGGATAACGCGGGCGGAAGTTTACCAGCTGAGCAAGATCGATCCGTGGTTTATCGACGCAGTCGCGGAGCTGGTGGCGGAGGAAAAGCGCATCGCGCGCGAGCCGCTCGGCGCGTCGTACTTCCGGGAGTTCAAGCCGATGGGATTTTCCGATCGGCGAATCGCGGAGCTGCGCGGGATCGATGAAGCGGCGGTGGCGTCGGCGCGGCGCGAAGCGGGAGTGACCCCGGTTTTCAAATCGGTGGACACCTGCGGCGCGGAATTCGAGGCGTTCACGCCCTACCTCTACTCGACTTACGAAGGCGAGGACGAGGCGCCGCCGACCGCGCGCAAGAAAGTGATCATTTTGGGCGGCGGGCCGAACCGGATAGGGCAGGGGATCGAGTTCGACTACTGCTGCGTGCACGCGAGCATGGCGCTCAAAGAGGGCGGCTTCGAAACGATCATGGTCAACTGCAACCCCGAGACCGTCTCGACCGATTACGACATCTCGGATCGCCTGTACTTCGAGCCGCTGACGTTCGAGGACGTGATGGCGATTGCGGAGCGCGAGAAGCCGTTCGGCGTAATCGTGCAGTTCGGCGGGCAGACGCCGCTCAAGCTCGCGCTGCCGCTGGCGCGGGCGGGCGTGCCGATTCTCGGGACGAGTCCCGATGCGATAGACCGCGCCGAGGATCGCGAGCGATTCAACGCGATGGTGACGCGGCTCGGGCTGCGCCAGCCCGAGGGCGTGCTGGCGCGCGGGCTGGAGGATGCGATCGCGGGCGCATCGAAGGTCGGCTACCCGGTGCTGATCCGGCCGTCGTACGTGCTGGGCGGCCGCGCGATGGAGGTGATTCCGAACGAAGAGGAGCTGCGTAGATACGTGACGCAGGCTCTGCAAGCCTCCGAGCGCCATCCGCTGTTGATCGATCGCTACCTGCAAGGCGCTATCGAAGTGGATGTGGACGCGATCGCCGACGGCGAGACGGTCGTGATCGGCGGAATAATGGAGCACGTCGAGCATGCCGGGATTCATTCGGGGGACAGCGCGTGCGCGATCCCGCCGACCACGCTGAGCGCCGCGATCCAGCAGGAGCTGATCGCGCAGACAAAAATGCTGGCGCGCGAACTCGGCGTGATCGGGCTGATCAATATTCAGTACGCGATTTATGGCGGTGAAGTTTTTATCCTGGAAGTCAATCCGCGCGCGTCGCGCACGATTCCGTTCGTCAGCAAAGCGATTGGCGTGCCTCTGGCGAAGTACGCGGCGCTGGTGATGGCCGGGAAGAAGCTCAGCGAGATTGGGTTCACGACGCAACGCGTGCCGACTCACGTCGCGGTCAAGGAGTCGGTGTTTCCGTTCGGGCGATTTCCGGGCGTCGATACGATTCTGGGACCGGAGATGAAATCGACCGGGGAAGTGATGGGAATCGACACGACGTTCGCGATGGCGTTTGCCAAGGCGGAGCTGGCGGCGGCGTCGAATCTTCCGGACGGCGGGCTGGTGTTCATCAGCGTCCGCGACGAAGACAAGCGATACCTCGAGCCGATAGCGCGCGGGCTGGCTGCGATGGGATTCGATCTGATCGCGACGCGCGGGACCGCGAACCATATTCGGAATCTCGGCTTCAAGTGCGAACGGGTCAACAAGGTGCTCGAAGGCAGCCCGCATATAGTGGACGCGATGAAGGATGGGCGGGTCGCGATGGTGGTCAACACGCCGGACGCGAGCGGCACGAGGGATTCGTTCTCGATACGGCGCACCGCGCTGGAACTTCGGCTGCCGTATTTCACAACGATGGCGGGGGCGAAGGCGGCGGTCGAGGGAATCTTCGCGCTGAAGCATGAACCCTTCGAGGTGCGCGCGCTGCAGGATTACCATCGAGCGTGAGAGGGCGATGAGCCCAGAATCCTCACCTAACCTCTCCGGTAAAATAACGGGCGAGGGATCAGAAAGCGGGGCGCTTCGAATCGACAGCCCGGTCGCCGCGATGGCGGGGATCGGTCCCAAGCGGGCGGCAGCTCTGGAAGCGCGCGGGATCGCAACGGCGGGCGACCTCATCTTTCACCTGCCAGCGCGTTACCAGGACTGGCGCGAGCGCACGCCGTCTGAAGATCTGCGCGCTGGAAACATGGTCGTCGTCGAAGGCGATCTCGGGGTGATTTCCGAGCGGCCGATGCGCGGTTCGCGGTGGCGGCGGCTCGCGTCGGGATGGCTCAATGTGGGCGGCAGGCAGATCCGGGTCGTGTGGTTCAACCTGCCCGCTTACATGCGCGGTTATCTTCCGGGCGGCGAGCGGGTCCTGGTCCGCGGGCGAGTGGCGAAGGGACTCGACGGCGGAATCGAGATAGTGCAACCGGAGTTGCATCCGCTGTCGGATGGTGAGCCGAAAGCGATCCGCCCCGTTTACCGCATCCCTTCGATAGTGGGGCAACGGCTGTTCGCGAGCCTGGTGGCGCGCGCGCTTGTCGAGACGGGCAACTCGATCCGCGGAGCGATCCCCGACGAAGTGCTCGGCGAAGTTCCGAAGCTTCGCGAGGCGCTGAGCTACATTCACGATCCGCCGCCCGATGCCGGCTTCGAAGCCCTGGCGAACGGGGAGTCGCGCGGCCATCTGGCGCTCGCATTCGATGAACTGTTCGCGTTCGAGCTGGCGCTTTCGCTTGAACGCCTCCGCAGCGCGCGCCGCACCGGACTAGCGCTCGATGGATCGCGCGACCTGAGCCAGCGGATGACGGATGAGCTGCCGTTCAAGCTGACCGGATCGCAGTCGCGCGCGATAGAGGAAATCGGCGCCGACCTTGCGCGGCCGAATCAGATGAACCGGATGTTGATGGGCGACGTTGGCAGCGGCAAAACGATTGTTGCGTTCTGGGCGATGATCCGGGCGGTCGAATGCGGGCATCAGGCGGCGATGATGGCGCCGACGGAACTGCTCGCGGAGCAACACTGGTGCGGCTTCGCGCGCGTGTCCGGGCGGCTTAATGTACGGAGCGCGCTGCTTACGGGGAGCGTGACGGGTGCAGCTCGCAAGGAGATTTTGCGCGGTCTCGCGAACGGTGAAATCAAGGCGGTGTTCGGAACGCATGCGCTGATACAGGAGCGGGTGCGAATGCGCGGACTCGCGCTCGGCGTTATCGACGAGCAGCATCGATTCGGCGTTTTCGATCGCGCGAAGGTGAAAGCATTGGGGCCGAAGGCGAATCTGCTGATGATGACGGCGACGCCGATTCCGAGAAGTTTGGCGATGAGCCTCTTCGCGAATCTCGACGTATCGTTTCTCGACGAGCTGCCGGCGGGGCGGACGCCCATCGCGACCGAAATTTGCACCGAGGACGATATCGAGCGCGTGCATGAGGAGCTGCGCGCCGAGATAGGCGGCGGCGGACGCGCATACTACGTCGTGCCGTTCATCGAGGGCGACGAAGACGAAGCCAAGTCGGTATCCGCCACGGCGGCGCGCCTTAAGAAGGGGGCGCTGCACGGCGCGAGAGTCGGCACGATGCACGGCAGGATGGGGACGGCGGAAAAGGATTGCGCGATGCGTGAATTTCGCGACGGCGCGATCGACGTCCTGGTCTGCACGACGGTGGTCGAAGTGGGAATTGACGTGCCGGAGGCGACGATAATCGTGGTGGTCGCGGCGGAGCGTTACGGCCTCGCGCAATTGCATCAGCTGCGCGGCAGGGTGGGGCGCGGCGAGAAGCCGTCGCGATGTTGCCTGGTGGCATCGAGCGACGCGGACGAACCGGCGCTGGAGCGCCTCGCCGTCATGCGCGAAAGCATGACGGGCGCGGAGGTCGCGGAGGCTGACTTGCGGCTGCGCGGTCCGGGCGATTTGCTCGGCGCGCGGCAGACCGGGGCGCTGCCGCTGCGCTTCGTTCATCTAATTCGCGACCATCGCACGATCGAACGCGCGCGCAAGATGGCTGACGAATGGATCCGGCGCGATCCGTCGCTGGCGAGCCGGGAATCGGAAGGCGCGCGGGTGGCGGTCAAGAAAATGCTGGCGCTCGGGTTCAGTCTCGGCGACGTAGGATAGGGCGGCGCCCTATTGAGCGGCAGGCGTGGCGGAGGGCTCGATGCGCGCGGTGACGCCGCCTGATTCGATCGCGCTGGCGTTCCAAATGGCAGGCGCGAGAGTGTCGAAATAGTTCGCGCCCTGTCCGATCACGACCAGCACCGCCTTCGAGCGGGTATTGATGCGATGCGGGGTGGAGTCGCCGAGCAAGCGATCGAGCAAAGTCTGATAGACGGCGGCGAAGTGGCCGGCCGTCTGCTCGTCGCTGAACGCGAGCATCCAGATCACGTTCACGCCGCGGCTTTCCTGCAGGATGATCATGCGGTCCGCGGTCCATCGCGAGGCGAGTCCGACTTCGTTGGATTGTTTGCCCAGATTGCGCTCGAGGATGACGCGCAGGAGCAGCTCGCCGTAGCTATCGTCGTCGGCTTTTTTCCAGCCGCTCATGATCCGGTCGTAGCCGGTGAGATCGATTCGCGGCTGGGGCGCGGGGCTGTCGAAGTAGAGCGCGGGATGCAGAATCTGGTGGCTCGACTGCGGCGGGTTGCGATAGAGCGCATCAACGCCAAGCCATCCACCGCGGCGATAAGCCTCGGCGACGAAGCGGACGCCCTCGGAATATTGGAACAAGAGCGGAGCGCTGAGACCCTCGGGCGTGCCGGGCGCTTCGGCGGCGAGTGTTTGCGGGAGGTTCTTGAGATTGTCAACGAGAGCGTCGGCGGCGCTGTTGTCCATCCTGCCCAGCGCGTAGGCGAACCCCGCGAGGGTCGCATCGCCTTCTGCGACAGACTTTAGCGCGAGCGCGCGATCGTCATCGTCCTTCACTTTGTCGAGGCTCGATTCGAGATCGAAATTCTGGTCCTGGAGTGCATGCGTCAGTTCATGCGCGAGCAGCATCTCGCTGACGACGTCGCGCTGAATCATGAACTGAGCCGCGCTGCTCCAGATGCCAACATCGGCGCCGCCTTCGACCAGAACCATTTCCTTGCCGTGTGGATCGTAAAAGCCCGCTACCTGGTTCTTGAGCAGCTTGAGCGACTCGGCCTTGAGATCGATATGCGCGGGAAAGAGGCCGGTGAGCGTGCCGGCGACGGCATCGGCCTCGAGCTGGTTGTCGGTGTAGTCGCGCATCAGGTCGGCCTCCATCATGGCCTCGGCCTGGTCCGGGGATTTGACGACGAGCGGAACCGGTTGCTTGAAGCGAAGCTGGCGAAAACCCTGGATGCCGGTCTCGATTTTTTCGGCCTGCTGCGAATTAATCCGGTCGCCGTTGACGAGCGAGTAGGCGCAGCCCCAGAGAAAGATCAGGGCGGTGACAGCGCAGATTGGCCACCAGAGCCGTCGTGTGAAGTAGGTGGCTCGGCTAATCATTCGGTGACGATCATGACTGGAAGTCCGAACCGGGCGGAGTCGGACGCGCGCGCCTCGGCGGCGGAGCGAGTCGCGAAAGCGCCCATTCGCACACGGTAATAGCGGCGATGGTCGGCATCAAGCCGATCGACATGAACGTCGGCGTAGTAGAGGGCCAATTTGCTTCGCACCTGCTCGGCGTGCTGTCGCTCTGAGAATGAACCGATCTGGACCCAGTACCGCAGGGGAGCGCCAACGTCGCGAGTACCGGCGGGTTTGCTGATCAGCGAGATACGCACGCGCGCGGTGCCGCGATCGAGCATCCCGATCATGCGCGCCGCATTGTGCGAGAGATCGATCTTGCGGCCCTTCTTGAACGGTCCGCGATCGGTGATCGTTACTTCGACGGAACGGCCGTTGTCGAGATTCGTGACCATCGCGTGGCTACCCAATGGAAACGCGATGGAGGCCGCGGTAAGGTCCTCCTGGTCGTAAAACCCGCCGGCCGCGTTTTTGTGGCCGTGGAATCCCGGCCCGTACCACGAGGCCATCCCGACTACCTGGGGCGTCGGAGTTGGCTGCGGTACAGGGATCGCCGGCGCTTGGGGAGGAGTCGGGACCTGGGCTGGACGGAAAAGCGAGCAGGCGGCGAAAAGCGCGCTCATTGCGATCGTCAAGGCGATCCGGCGGATGGCGCCGTAGTTTCGAATGCCAGACACGTCAACTAACCCAGGCCAGATTATACGAACCCGGCATTCGCGGCATAAGGCCGCACCATGTTGACCGATGTCGACCGAGGCGCTTCGAGAGCCGTCGATGGCGTGGTAGCATCTCGAATGTTTAACACAACCGCGGGATAAGGGCTGCGATGCTGCGGACGAGGCAGGACTTGGAGGAAATAGAGGCGCGGACGTTGGCGCCGTATGCGATGGCGTCGCGGGCCAGTCGCGGCCGCCGCTTTCCCGAACCCGAACATCGGATTCGCACCGCCTTTGCGCGCGACCGCGACCGCGTTATCCATTCGGCCGCGTTTCGACGTCTCGAATACAAAACCCAGGTCTTTGTCAATCACGAGGGCGATTACTACCGCACTCGCCTGACTCATACGCTCGAAGCCGCGCAAATTGCGCGCACAGTAGCGCGGGCGCTGGGTCTCAATGAGGAACTTGCGGAGGCGGTAGCTCTGGCGCACGACCTGGGGCATACGCCGTTCGGCCACGCCGGGGAGAAAGTGCTCAACGAGCTGATGACGCCATACGGCGGCTTCGATCACAACGCGCAGAGCTTGCGCACCGTGGACTGGATCGAGATCCGCTACCCGAATTTTCGCGGACTCAATCTGAGCTTCGAGGTGCGGGAGGGAATCGTCAAGCATTCGCACTTCCAGGATCGTCCGGCAGCGCAGGAGTTTGACGCGAGCACATACCCATGCCTCGAAGCGCAAATCGTCGATCTGGCGGACGAAATCGCGTACCTGGCGCATGACGTTGACGACGGATTGAAGGCGCAGATGCTGACGGTCGACGAGCTTAATCAGTCTGCCCTGTTCAGAGAATCGGCGGCGGCGGCGCGCGACGCGGATCCAGGGGCCGAGATGCGCGTGATCCGCTATCAGACGGTCATCAGGATGATCGATGCGATGTCCACCGATTTGATGACCAACCTCGCCGGCGAGCTGGAGCGCAACAAGATCCGCAGCGTCGAGGACGTGCGCAAGGCGGGCAGGGCGCTGGCGTGTTTCGGCTCCGGGGTGGGCGTGAAGGTCGAGGAAATCAAGCAGGTCATGCGCGATCGCCTGTATCGGCACTACAGGGTCAGCCGAATGACCGAGAAAGCGGGCAGGGTGCTGGCCCAGCTTTTCGAAACCTACATGACCGAGCCGCGCCAGATGCCCGAGCACGTGGTCGCGCGCGCGGAGCGCTACGGCGAGCCGATTTCACGCGCGGTGGCGGACTACATAGCCGGGATGACGGACCGCTTCGCGCTCGACGAATATCGCAAACTCTTCGATCCCAATGAGCGCGTCTGACGGACAGAAGCCGCCGGGAAGGATGCGCGCGCGGCGATCGCTCGTGATCCGGGGAAACGATCACGTGGGCGATCCGGTCGGGGTGGCATTCCTCGAGTCGCCGGAAACCAACGGCGATGCGGTTCTCGAGCGGATCCGCGAATACCTGGGAGACAAGCTGAAACTCGTCAAGGCGGAAGTATCGTACGGCGAGATCACCGTGGAAGTCGAATCGCGGGGATGGACCGAGGAGGGCGCGCGGATGGCCGCCGCCGCGCGCGATCTATATCAGAAGGGAGCCAGGCGCGCGGCGCTGTCGATGTATCGCGACGCACTCGAACTCGACCCACTCAACGCCGACGCGGCATTGGGACTCGGCTTTGCGCTCGCCGAGCAGGAAAAATTTGCGCAAGCGTTAGCCGCGCTCAAGCGCGCGCGTGAGTTTGGCGCCGACGGCGTCGATCTGCTGATCGCGATGGGGCGATGCGCGATGGGGTTGGAGCGAGGCGCCAATGCGGTTGCGTACTACCAGGAAGCGTTGAAGATCGAGCCACGCAATTTCGTAGCGCGCAGGGCGTTGCGCGCGCTGGGCCGCAAGCCCGCTACGCCCGGGAAGCAATCAGGCGCTGTACGGAGCGGCCGCGATTAGCTAAAACTGTGCCAAATTCGCGTTTCGCTTTTTACTGTTAACCGGGAGCATTCATTGGCAATGGTCAAGATCGTTTATTGCATCAGCAAGCTGCCGCGCCTGAGCAACGAGGAATTTCATCGCTACTGGCGCGACATCCACGGTCCGATCGCGGGGATGATTCCAGGCTGCCGCAGGTACGTTCAGAGCCACACGATTCATCGTGCGCTCGGGGACCGCGAGCCTGCGTTCGACGGCGTCGCGGAGTTGTGGTTCGATGATTGGCAGGCGCTGGAGACTGCGATGGCGACCAAGGAAGTAGCAGCCGCGCTCGAAGACGAACGCAACTTCATCGACCATTCGCGCACGGCGTTCTTCATCGCCGAAGAGCATCACGTAATCTGAGCCGGATAAAAGAAAACACTCGAAACGGGGAGCGTTGGAGCAGTCAATGATTTCAGGCCTTTTTCGATTTTCAGCCAACCCGCGTAGTTTACATAATACTTCTTATGCGAAGCTACGCTACGGTAAAAAGCTGGCAGTTATCTGCGCGTTCGTTGGCGCCGCGGTGTTGTTGGGCGCCGGGGCCGCGGCGCTCGCGCAGAACGCGCCGGGAGCCTCCCCTGCCGGCACCGCCGCGGTTGCCACGGATCCCGCACGCGACGCCGCGTTGAAGGCCTACCTGCAGAAGCACTTCAAGATTCCCAGTGCCGAACTGATCAAGCTGGGCCCCGCTTTTAAGACGGCGATTGACGGACTGCTGGCGCGCCAGCTGATCGTGAGCAACGAACAGGGACAGAGGATCACCACCACGCTGTTTTTCGACAAAGATGAAAGCAAGGCGGTCATCGGCCAGTTTATCGACGTCAGTACGGATCCTTGGGGACGAATTAACATGGGCGCCGTGAGCTTGGACGATCGGCCGACGCTGGGACCGGCAGACGCTCCGGTCACGATCGTTGAGTTTGCCGACTTCGAATGCCCGTTCTGCGCACACGCCTTCAGCGTGATGGAGACCCTGGTCAACACCACTTACAAGGGCAACGTAAAGGTAATTTACAAAGATTACCCGCTCAACGCGCATGTGTGGGCGCTCAAAGCCGCGGAGGCGGCCGAGTGCGCGCGGCTGCAGAACCCGGCGGCGTTTTGGGACTTCGCACGCTACTTCTACACGAACCAGGGGACGATCAACCCGAAGAATCTGCAGGAGCAGGTGAACAAGCTGGCCAGCTCTCAGAAGCTCGACCAGCCTTCACTGAAGGCGTGCATGGACAGTCCGCAGACCGAGGCTCGCGTGAAGCAGGATCAGATTGACGGCAACTCGGTTCGAGTCACGTCGACGCCGACCTTCTTCGTCAACGGAATACCGGTAGTGGGATTGCCCGACGGGAAGGTCCTGGAATTCGTGATCAACTCGGAACTCGGGGAGAAATCGGTATCGGCCGCCGCGCACTAATGAGGGGCTACCGGTTGCGGGCCAGCCGCCGCGGCTGAAGGCGGCGGCAGCTTGGCGGGTGCGCCGAGCAGCGCCAGCGATTCCATTACGTCTTGGCGCTGCTGCGCGAACGGATGGGCAGTGAGAAAGCCGCGATAGGCAGCGATCGCGCCCTGCTTGTCGCCCGATTTCGCAAGCATCCGCGCGACGTCCATCTCCGCCCTCGCTTGCTCCGGCCCCGGATCGGCTGCGGCCTGTTGATAAGCGCCAGCCGCTTTCTTCCAATCCGCCATGCGTTCGTAAACCACCGCGAGGTTCGTCAGCGCGAGACTGCGGAACAGCGGGTCACGCTCTTCGCCGAGAAACGCAACCAGCGAATCGCGCGCGTTCGGGAGGTCGCCATCGGCCAGATATGCGCTCGCCATGTAGAAGCGCGCCAGGCGTCCGAGCCGGCGGCCCGGCTCTTCATCGGCGAGCTGCTGGAACTGGGTTTCGGCGAGTTTGTTCTGGCCGGCGTTGAGCGCGGTGATCGCGCCGTAGAACCGGGCCGACGCAATATTGTCGCGATGGCGCTCGTAGTAGTACACGCCAACCGCGATCGCTCCGACAATGACGACGGCTGCGGTTGAGATCAGCACCTGGGTGAGATTGTTAGCCAGGAAATCGCGCGCGCTATCGACCAGCGTCGTGAGCTCGTCGGGCGCCTTGAGTTCCTTTTGGGTTATTTTGCGGCGATGGGTAGTCGGCGGCATCGAATGCTCCAGCGGGCGCCGCCCGGCAGAGGATCAAAGGAGTTTAGCGCGCTTGCGGCTACATCTTGTATTTGAAATCCTCGGGCGACATCCGCTCGAGGATCTCGGACCATTTGTCGCGCGACACACCGGCGAGGTTCTGATCCGAAGTCTGCTGTTCGCCCTGCGACTCGTGTAGCTCGCTGGAAGCTTCGAGCACTTTCTTGGCCACGTAGATGGGCGACTTGGTGCGCAGCGCCAGCGCGATCGCGTCGCTCGGCCGCGAATCTATTTCGAGCGCCTTGCCGTCGCGCGTCTTGACCTGAATCCGCGCGAAGTAGGTGTTTTCGCGCAACTCGGTGATCTCGGCCAACTCGACTGTCGCGCCGAACTCGGCCAGCAGATTGCGCAGCAGGTCGTGCGTCATCGGGCGTTGCGGCTTGATCCCTTCGAGCTCGGTGGCCATCGCGGTGGCCTCGAGCGGGCCGATCCAGATGTGCAGGTTGAGCTTGTTGTCGGGATCCTTGAGGACGACGATGGGCATCTTGGTCGAGGGGTCGAGCGTGATCCCACCTACGATCATCAAAATGAAGTCTTCCCTGTGACCGGCCATAGACGGGCTCTTCAATCGTTTCTCTTCAAGCGCGCGCGGCTTCGAGTCGAAATCCAACGCGTCACCTGGAGAAAATATCTTGGCCCAAAGACGCCGTGTGGTCAACCGAACAAGCTGCGCAGCCGCGAGGATCGACTCCGTCAGCCTGCGACCAAGCGATCGACCACCCGATAAAGCTGGTTGAGATTGCGGCACTCTTCCACCAGGTCGCAGTGCGGGGCGTAGCGATCCATTTCGCTGTCGCCGAAGCCCCAGGTATTGCGGCTTTCAGGATTAAGCCAGATCACTTTTTTGGCGCGCTGGCGGATTTCACGCAAGCACCATTCGTGCGGGAGATTGTAATTGTTGCGCGCGTCGCCGAGCACGATGACGGTGGTGCGCTTGTTGACGGCGCCCAGATGATCGGTGACGAAGTTGCGGAACGCGTAGCCGAAATTCGAGTGGGCGTATACGTTGATGATGTCGCCCTTGAGTGCGACGTCGAGCGCTTCCTTGGCGTCATTGTTGCGAAAGCATTCGGTTACTTCACCGATGTCGGCGACGAAGATGAAGCTGCGCACGCGCGAGTAGAGATCCTGCAGCGAGTAAACGAACTGCAGCATGAATCGCGACGCGTTGCGCACCGAATCCGAAACGTCGCACAGGATTACGACCTGCGGTTTCTCTTTCTTGCGCTTCTCGAAGCGGAGCTTGAACGGAACGCCGCCGTATTCGAGGTTCTGGCGAAGGGTGCGCTTGATGTCGAAGCGGCCCTTCTTGGAACGCTTGCGGCGCACGGTGATCACGTTTTTCAGGCGCTGCGCCAAGCGCGTCACCGCCTCGTTCATTTTCTTGAGTTCTTCTTCGCTCAGGTAATAGAAACTCTTCTCGCCGATCTGGTTGAGGCGCTGATCTTCCTTCTGCTTGATGTCGCGTTTCTCGCGCTCCATCCGGACGTAGCGGCGGATGATGTCGTCGAGCGCCTTGAGACGGCGCTCGAGATATTCTTCCATCTTGGCCTTGAGCTCGGCGCCGATATCCATCTTCTCGAGCTGCTCGCGCAGTTGCTTGATCTCGGCTTCGATCTTGTCGAGGCCGAGCTGGCGGGCGAGCGCGCGCGCAAAATAGTTCTCCTCGATCGTGCGCTCGATCCCATTGAGCTTGACGGCGCGCGCGGCCTCGCGGATTTTCCGCTCCATCTCGCCCGACTTGTTCTGCAGCAGTTGCTTAGCAAGCTCGGAGAGATTCTTGCCCTCCTTCTGGAGCATCTTCTCGACCTGATCGAGGAATTTCTGAAATTCCTGATCCGACATCGAAAGCGCGTTCTGCACGGCCTGGCTCGCCTGCTTGATAATCTCGCCGAGGCCGGAGAAGTAGATATCGAAGAGTTCCTCGAACACGGGCAATTCGCTGGCTCGCTTGACCATCGTGGCCCGCAGTGCGGTGCGGAACGCATCGCGCTCGGCGAGGCCGGTGACTTTGGAGGCGCTGAATGCGTCGAGCGTTTCCGCCAGCGAGACGCGCACACCGTTCTCGCGCAGCAGGTTCGCAAATTCGACGAGCTTCTCTTGCATGGTGTTGTGGCGCCCTACCCTGCTACCCGTTTGAATCTTCGAGATCCTTCGCCGGGCCCAGGATGGCCGCTCGGACACGCCGCGCGGTCAATTTAGAAAATCCTTGTCGCTGCCGGCCTCGGTGCCGCGACGCGCGCGCACGCGGCGCACGTAGTCCTTGAGCTCTTCCTGCGCCTTGCGCACATCGCCCTCGTACTTGACGATGGTATCGAGCGTTTCGGTGACGAGTTCCTGATCGAGACTGTTCACGTTGAGGAGCGTCAGGGCCTTGACCCAATCGAGCGTTTCGCTGATGCCAGGCGTTTTCTTGAGGTCGAGTTTGCGCAGCGATTGCACGACGGTGACGACTTCCTCGGCGAGCTTGGCGGCGGCCTCGGGGACCTTGAGCTTGACGATCGCAAGTTCCTGCACGCGATCGGGAAAATCGATATACAGATGCAAGCATCGCCGCTTGAGCGCGTCGGACATTTCGCGCGCGTTGTTCGAAGTCAGCACGACCAGCGGAATGTGCTTGGCCTTGATCGTGCCGAGTTCGGGCACGGTCACCTGGAAGTCGGACAGCAACTCGAGCAGGAACGCTTCGAACTCGGCGTCGGCCTTGTCGATCTCGTCGATCAGCAGGACCGACGGCTGCTCGCTGGAAATAGCCTTGAGCAGAGGCCGCGGCAGCACGAAGCGCTCGGAGAAAAAGACTTCGTCCTGCGCAGCGATTCGATCGACCGCCTCGGTCAAGCTCCTGGCGCCGACCAACACTTCGCTGATTTTGTCCTTGAGAATCTGCGTATAGAGGAGCTGCTTGGCATACTCCCATTCGTAAAGCGCCTTGCCCTCGTCGAGGCCCTCGTAACACTGAAGACGGATCATGTCGAAGCCGAGCGACGCGGCCAGCACCTTGGCCAGGTCGGTCTTGCCGACGCCGGCGGGGCCTTCGACCAGGATGGGCTTGCGCATTTCACTCGCCAGGTAAACGACGGTCGCGATTCGCCGGCTGGCGATATAATTGTTCTTGGCGAATCGCTCGATTACGTCCTCGATCGATGAAAACATCCATCCTCCTCGACGCCGGAAGCTGAAGGGGCGCGCCCCGCGCGAATTAGATTAAATATCATGGCGAGTTGAGCCGAGGAAACCCGCTGGAGTTGGCGGGTAGCGGCGCGATTGTTTTGGGCTAGGCCGGCGAATTCCGCTAGAACTTCTCGGGCCATTTTCTGGCGCCATGAAAGACGCGCAGGATCTCGACTGTCTCACCGCGCACCCGGTACGGAACGACGTACGGCGTCCCGCTCACCATCAGCTCGCGGGTGCCGGGAATCCGTCCGGTGCGGCCCAAGGCCGGATGGGTGGCAAGTCGCTCAACGCTTGTCGCGATACGGTCCACCATTTGCGCCGCGGCATCCGGGTCATCGCGTGCGATGTACTCGGCCTCCTCGTCGAGATTCTGGAGCGCGCGCCTAAGCCATCTGACCCGCACCGCGCCTCCACTTCCCCTTCACCGCCTGGACTTCCGCTTCACTTGCGAAGTCGCCCGCGTCAGCCTCCTTGAGCGCGGCTCTGATCTCCGTGATTTGCCATTCGTTCAAATCGACGTAGGCGCGTATCGCCTCGGCCGCGACGTAGGACTTGGTCCGCTCCATCGCCTTGGCAAGTTTTTCAAGCCGGCTCTTCGTCTTACGGTCAACCCGGATCGTCATTACTTCTGACATGCTCGTATTGTCCTGTATACATCGGCATACAGTCAAGGGTACCGGCCGCTGGCGGGGATGGCCCTTGTGCGAATACCCGGCGGGCTGCCAATTTTGTATCGATGTGTACGCTGGCGATTTACTTTCAGGCGACGCGCGACTGTCCCGTTGTGATTGCCGCGAATCGCGATGAATTTCTTGACCGCCCCGCTGGCGACCCGACTACCCTGCTCGAAATGCCGCACGTAGTCGGCGGCAAAGACCTCAAGGCGGGAGGCACGTGGCTCGGAATCAGCGAGTATGGAATTGTCGCGGGGCTGCTGAATCGGCGCGCCGGCAACGGCGGCAATCCGGATGCGCGATCGCGCGGGCTGCTATGCCTGGACGCTCTGCGCCGCCGGACCGCGGCGGAAGCGGCAGAGTTCGCCGCCCGCGAGCGCGGCTCCGACTACAATCCATTCAACCTGCTGATGGTCTCGCGGACCGAGGGGTTCGTCGCTTACAACCGCGGCGCCTCGATCGAAGTTGTCGCACTCAAGCCCGGGCTGCATCTGCTGACCAATCTCGACGTGGATGATTTCGAATGTCCGAAAATAAGCGCGTCGTACGGCAAGTTCGCAGAACTCGGCATTCGCGCCGATTTCCAGCGCGATCCGATCGGGCAGCGCGCGGCGCTGGGCGCGTTGCTGGCCGATCATAATACCCAGCTCGATTCGCGAATCGGCACCGTCGCGGGCGGACGGTCCAACGCGCTGTGTCTGCATCTCGATAATTATGGAACGCGCTCGTCGAGTTTGATCTTCATGCGCGGCGATGGGCCTGAGATCGCGCACTACTTCGCGCCGGGGCCGCCGTGCCGAACGGCGTACGGTCTCGTCGAGATTCTTCGCCGCAGCGGCTCAGAATGATAAATCAACGCGAGCGCGGTGAATACACTTAATTGAATGCGAAACCCACCGTGGGTTTGCAGGGGT
>CALAOW010000032.1 GCA_937889395.1 uncultured Pseudomonadota bacterium
AGCGATCGCGGCGTGCTGTTCGTTCGCGAGTACGGCTCCACGCCTATCGGCAAAGCGCTCGCCGATATCGCGGGCCGGCTTGAAGCGATGGTCCCCGCGCGCCCCCGCGCAGCCGATACGCCCGCCTGACTTAGCGCCTCAATCAGAATCCGAATCGTCGCTCTCACTCGTCTCCCAAACCCTTCTAACAGGGCGAAGCCCGCATCTTTGTCTTAACATTGGGTGCAGGGGTCACCCCTGCCCAAGGAAGTGTGAAACCCACGGTGGGTTTCACATTCAATCAAGTGAACGCGCTTTTGGGGCCGACGGTGTGGGAATACTCAAACATCCCGGCCCCGCGATGGGCACCGGTGCGGAAGCTCGCGAATCCCAGCGACGTGTAGATGCGCATATCCCCGGGCCCGGGGCGCGACAGCGGAATAAAGCATTCGACGCTGCCCTCGAGTTCGTATGACGACTCATCCGAGCGCGTTAACGATGCGAAAATACGATGCGGCGGTTCCTCGACCGAAGGCGTATCGATCGTGAAATCGCGCAGCTGGCACGATGACCAGCCGCCGTCGCCGAGAATCCTGGCGCTCCGAATTGGCGGCGCATCGCCGGTCGCGACCGAGCGGGCTTCGAGCGCACGCGGCGCCTCTTTATCTTCGAAACACGCCCAAATCATCCGGCGCGCGGTGAATTTATCCGGCCCCAATCCGGTGAATGACATTCCCGCGCGCGCAAACCCGTTCACCGTCCGTGCGGCGCCGTCGATGCAAACCCGTCCCGAAATTCGCCCGAATGAAGCGCTCGATGACGCACGGTCCTGCGCGACGCCGGGCGAAGACAGAATCCGATCGAAATCGAACTCACCGCCGCCGTGATCGATTTCGAAACGCGCGTTAACTTCGGTGTCGCCATCCAGCCGGCCCGAAGCCAGCGCGCGTTCGATACTTAGATACGCGGTAGCGTCGGGCACGATCACGGCGGGTCCGCGGAACGCGAGCACCATCGATTCGCCCTCGCGCCTGAGCGAGAGCGGACCGTGAGTGACGGCGCCGCTGGAACGTGTCGGCCGGCCTTCGGCGGTGAATAATGCTGCGCGATGGCGATCGAACAGCATCATGATTCGCGCGCCCACGGCGGCGCCGCCGACGTCGAAGCTCGCCATCGCGCCGATACGCGCGGCGGGGTCGTAGAATTCGATCCCGACGCGTGCGGGCGCCGCAACCGTTGCGTCCGCGCCGATTTCGGATCTCGCGACACGCGGGCGCGGCGCGCGATTTACAACCAGAGGTGCGCGCGCGGCGTGCGAATCGGCGCCGTTTGCCGAGAAAACCTGGGCGATCGCGTCTTCGCATCGGATGCGCAACTCGCCGGGCATCCTGAGCGAGACAGACAGTTCGAGTTGGGCCGCATCGACGACACCGCTGGCGGCAGCTTCGGAAATCGATCTGAGCGGCGCGTTGGAACTTTGGCGATGACGCGCGGTGAATGCCTGCAACAGGTTCTGGAGGCCGCCGCCCGGGTAACGCATGCCATAGGTCGGCTTGATTCCATGATGATGCAGGCGGTCGGCGAGTCCGGCGAGAGGGCCGTTGATGAAATCGTCGCTGGCCGAGACGCAAGCGGAACCCGGCGGCCGCAGTTCGCCGCCTGAATTTCGCAGTCCGAGTCCGAAATCGAGGCGCGGCTCGATAATGTTCCATCCGTGGATGAGCAGCACCGTGACGCGGCCATGGCGCGCGACGATTGCGCCGACCCGATCCGCGATCATTTCGAGCAGCCACGGCGCGCGTTCGATTATTTGCGAGAGATGGTTGCAGTCGAGCCGATTGCGATCCATCGCGACGTTGATCAGCGCCGACGCCCCAAGTCGCGCCGCAAGTCCGCGCGTGATGTCGGCGGTATGAAGGTCGTTGACCTTGGGATTGGGGATCGAGCGCGTGCGCGGCTCGGCGCGGCCGCCGTGCGGCGTAATCAGGAGCACGGAAGAATCGGAAGAATCGGAATCGATCACCTCGAGCCATGACTCGGAGGCGGCGTTCGCGGTATGGAGCGCGGATTCAGGCATTCAGATCGACGCGGCTGCGATTGGACTTGAGCGCGGCGCGCGCCTGAAGCGCGAACGACGCAATGAAGTAGTAAGCGATGAAACTCAGCCCGGCCCACAACATAATGGGATTCACAGTCGGGATCATCAGAACCGCCGCGACCGTCACAAACGCCCAGATTATTCCAAGCGTGAGCGTGAGCGGACGGAGCGGGACGGTTCGATTTGGATAAATGAACTTGAGCGGCATGAACACCATCACGGCGAGCAGCAGCAGAACGGCAACGTTGAAGATGGTGCCGGCGCCGAGACAGAAAAGATAAAACGCGACCAGGTTCCAATAGTTCGGGAAGCCGAGGAAGTAATTGTCCTCGGTCTTGGCTTGCGTCCGGCAAAATCCATAAACGCTTGCGAGGACGACGAAACACGCCAGCCCCAGGCCCCATCGCGAGCCCGGAATGATCCCGGCCTCCAGCATCAGAAACACCGGCGCCACGGTGTAGGTGAGGTAGTCCACGATGTTGTCGAGCAGCGCGCCGTCGAAGGTCGGCACGCGAGTCTTGACCATCAGCCAGCGGGCGAGGGGACCGTCGCTGGAATCGATAATCGTCGCCGCGCCCATCGCGAGGAACGACGCGCGGAAGTCGCGTTGCGAGGCGGCGTAGATCGCGAGCAGGCCGAGCGCCGCGCCCAGAGCGGTATATAGATGTACGCCCCACGCGCAGGCCGTGAGAAATTTCTGCTTCGGGATCGCCCGCGGCAGACTTCCGGCTGCGCCTGATGAGCTCAAGTCATTTGTCCGGCTTGTAATCGCGCGGCCCGAAATACTCTTCGAGGACCGTCATGAATGGTCCGCAAGCGCGCTGTTTTTTCACGAGCATCATCGCCTCTTCGAGTGACATTTGCCGATAAGCGCGCAAAAACGCAATCGCAAGCGTGGGCGCGCGGTTCATCCCGGCGTTGCAATGGAGATAGACGCGGGAACCGGAACCGACCAGATCGTGAAGATCGTGGAGCGCAGCTTCGAGCCGCTCGGCCATCGCGTCCGCGCTGCCGTCCTGGATGGGCGTGCGCACATAGTCGATCCCATGCGCTGTGTACTCCGCGCTCAGCCGGCGGTTGTCGAGCCCATTGAGGCGCAGATCGTCGTCGTCCTGGAGATTGTGAACCGCAGTGATCCCGTAGGTGTTCTTCAGCCAGCCGATATCAGCCTGACTGGGATATTCACCGACCAGCAGTTCATCCGAGATTACGCTGACCGACGGCCGGCGGTCGCCGCGAGTTGGCCGCGGGTCACGGTCGTGGCGAATGCTGAACCAGTCAACCATCATCCAAATGTAACCATCCGGCGGGCAAGTATTCCAGCGTCACCTTAACGCGGGAGGCGCAGCCGGGTTGGAGTAGGCAGCGGTGCATCCGGCCCGACTGCCGGCCCGCTTCCATTCGTAGAGCCATATCGAGGCGAGCACGGACGCGGCGCGCACGATTTGTCCGACAATCATCGGCTGTGCGCGGCTCATCAGGGCGTCGTCGTAGGCGCTGCGGCCACCGAAAGATTGCCGGCGCGCTGCGCGATCGGCCTCTAGCAGTTCGGGGATGTGAGAGTTGGAGTCGCGAATTTCGGCGATGGCGGCTTGCCACACCGAATCGATGGCGACCAGGTGAGTCAGGGGCGCTGCGGCGACGGAAAGTTGACGTACGTCGTCATCGACGGCCCCTTCGATTCGCCTATGAACTCCGCGATCGCCCTCGTAGCCGTCGTAATGCACAGTGGTATGCAGCGGCTGACTCGCGTCGCCGACGTAGTGCGCGAGGAACCCCGCGAGTCGAAGCAGGTCGTTGCAATCGCCGCGCGACCACTCCTGTTCGAACGCATTGGAGAAATCGACGATCGTCCATGGCAGCGTGCCGGAGCGAACCAGCATCGATGCTCCGAAGCGCCTGTTCATCGCATTACGGTCCGGTACGAGCGCATCGAAAGGATCGGCGCCATAGTACTCGAGATCGATGTAATGGCGGATTTTCTCGGACTCATCACCGTACTTCGCGCGGATAACGTCGGGTTGAACGGAAAAATATTCGAGCCGCGAGAGGTTCTTGATGAACAACTTCTTGAGCGGTGAGGGCGGCAGCGTCTCGATTGCGAGGAACGTGATTTCGCGATGCGTGTTCGCGTCCCACGCGAACGCTGGCGTGCACGCGAGCAGGATCGCAAGCGTCGCAAGCGCGAATCTGCGAAAGAAACCGGGCATCACGTGAATTTCAACAGCTCGGGACGCGCGACGCCGCTCAGCCCGAAGCCGAGTATTTCCTCGACCAGCGCCGCAATGTCGGGGTCGTCGCTGCGCGAGAGCATCCCGATCACTTCCTTGATTCCGCCCAGGATTGCGTACGAGGTCACGCGCGTATCCGAGTCGCGCACCAGGTTCATCTCGATTCCGAGATCGAGCGATCGTTTAATCAGCGCCGCGATCCGATCGTAAAACTCCTGAATCTTGTCGTCGAGCTCGTGGTCGAAGCCCCTCGAATGGTTGAGCAAGATGTCGGTGAGTTCGCGCTCGGCCAGCACGTAGCGCAATACCCGCGTCAGGTTTGCGCGCAATTGATCGACGGGGTCGGCCTCTCCCGGTCCCGGGCGGATGCGTTGAATCCTATCCGTCAGCTCGCCCAGCACCTGCTCGAGCAACTCCTCGAAGAGGTCCTTCTTGTTCTGGAAATAGAGATAGAACGTGCCGCGCGCGATGCGGGCGCGGGCGATGATGTCCGCGACATTGGTCCTGTGGTATCCCTTGCGGGCAAAGATGCGCTTGGCGTGGCGCAGCACCTGCGCGCGACGGGCGTGGCGTTCCATTGCGCTTCTCCGTGCGGAAGTCTCACGGTAGTTGGCGATATTCGTAGTGTCAAACACGTCACCGGCGTGTTACCAAAAGGCTGCGGAGGTGTTCAGATGAGCGATTCAAAATTTTGGGACAAGGCCCACGCAGCCGCCGCCAAGGCGACCTGGGCATATCTCGCGACTGCCGACGGAAACCAGCCTAAGGTCCGCGTCGTGCGTCCCGCCTTCGAGGGCAAGCGCGTGTGGATCGCAACCGGACGCACGTCGGCTAAGGCCCGTCATATCGACAAGAACCCCAGGGCTGAACTCTTCTACCAGATCGGCGCCGAGATGATTCATCTGACCGTCACAGGCAAAGCCAAGTTCGTTGAGGATTTGGCTGAGAAAAAGCGAATCTGGAACGGCAAGGTATTCGATTACGATCTCGCGCAGTTCTGGCCCGGCGGTCCCGAGTCGAAAGACTTCGGCCTGATGCTGATAACGCCCGATCGCGTCGAGTTGACCTCGCTGCCGGAGATGACGACCGGCCAAAAGCCCGAAGTCTGGCGCGCATCGCGCAAGTAGTCGAAATCGGCTATTTCCCCTGAGATGAATTAGGCGTGTTACAACACAGGTAAGCGGTTAGCGTCTGCGTGCCGCCATTGTAGTCGAAACGCGCGCCATTGTGTCCGGAAGACGCACTGATTTAAGGTCATCGCGACAACCGGAGCTATCAGGTGAGACGATTTTTCTTGTAATCGCCGCCGATGATACTTCGCGAGGCTGCTCCCGGGCGGAGGTCGAAGGCGATAGCAGGATGCTGAAATCGCTGCGCGCCGTAGCCTGATTGGACGGCTATCCCGGCACGCTTAAGTCTTGCGGCGAGCCGAAAGCGATGTAACTCTCGGCTCGCGTGACTCCCTGGCTTCTACTTGCCCTTGCCGCAGCAGTCTTTGTAGACCTTACCGGAGCCACATGGACACTTGTCGTTTGGATTCGGCATTTCCTTACCTCCTGAAACCTGGGTTATTGTTCTCCACTGTTCCAGTAGTATACCACCGATGCACGATTCATTTGCACTGATGAAGTGGAGGCAGCGTTCTTCAGGGAACACATAGAATTTTTAGGTAAGTGGCGGCTCACCCGCGGACGCGCTCGCGGGCGAAGATCGCGCGCTCTTCAGCGGTCATCTTCTCGCGGATGCGCGATCCCTTCCCGAGATGCCGATACTGTCCACCTTCCGAAAAATATTCCTCGTACGGCTGCGCCGGGATCGGCTCGGGCGGAGGTGTGGCCGAGATCTTCACGCCCAGCACATCCTCGACCAAATTGCTGTCGTACATCCTGACCGCGTCGTAGTCCGTGAGCAACGCGCATACTTCGACGCAAATGTAACATCCGATGCATTCCTGAAAGCGGTCCTGGACCGGTTGCACGCCTCGGCCGGGAACCGAGCCGGGCGCCAGGTACTCGATGCATTGGACGGGGCAAAACTCGGGGCATTTGCCGCACGGGAAGCACAGGTTCACGTCCATGAACGCGACTTCGCGCGGGCGCTTTTTCTTTTGTCCGACTTCTTCGGGAGTCTCGGGGATACGGTCTTCCTTGAGACGGCGCTTGATGATGTCGGTGGCGCGCACGCTCCTACAGTCAGGCGCTTTCGACGCGCCCGGTTAAGCGGGCTCGGGGGAACAGTGAAAAGGTGAAAAAATGAAACAGTGAAAAACTTTTATCTGACGGCAAAGATGCGCCCGGTCGAGGTCCCGACGTACAGCATCCCCGACGGCGACGATGCGGCCGTCGTGATCTTGCCGAAGCTTCGCGACGTCCAGACGTACTCGCCGTCGCCAGTGAGCACCGCGCCCACATTTTCCGTAGCCGCGTCGAACACGCTGTCGGAGCCAAGCGCGAACAGTCCGGCCTCGCCCGGTTTCAGCGTCGGATCTTTCCATCGGAGCTGCCCGTCGGGAGAGATGCCATAGATCATATCGGAGCCGGCGAAGATTGTTCCCGACGGAGCGACCGCCGGTCCCGTAGTTACTGCATGCGCGGAGTTGACGTGCCAGATCGGATTGCCGGTTCGCAAATCGATGGCATACACGACGCCGCCGGCCGAGCCCGCATAGACGACATCGTCGGCGTACGCAACCGATCCCGAAAATCCGCCGTCAGGCGTGAACATCCAGACCACGGCGCCGTCTGACGCAAGCGCCGTAACCGCGCCGCGCGAGGTTCCCACCACGACCCCGTCCGGAGTCGTCGCGGCGGTAGTCACCGGTCCAACGCTCACGCGCCAATTGAGAGATCCCGAGGTGCTGACAGACACGAGGTCGGCGCCCGCGGATGCGTAAATCGCGCGGTCCGTCGCGGCCAGCGGCCCCGCGCTCGCGCCGATTTCGACGCGCCAGAGCGTGGCGCCGTCGGGACCGATCGCCGCAAGTTCCGACTTGGACGACATCGCGACCACGGTCCCGTCGGGCAACAATCCCGGCGACGAACCGTCGGCATCGCGACGCATGGTTTCCTTGCCGGCGGAATTCAGCCCGTGCAGCACGCCGTCACGGGTGATGAAATATATCGAGCCGTTGGCGCCGGTCGCGATTCGCCCGCGTAACTCCGCGCCCGGATCGAAGGTCCACATCAGAACGCCCGCACTTCGCGCCGATGGCGCAGGCGTACCCGAAGCCGCCGGCGCCAAGGCGCCTTTCGGCGTCGGCATCGCGGCAGGTGTCGGGTCGCATAGCGGGCAGGTGCCGACGTCCTCGTAAACGCCGACGCCAACGTACTGACTGCTCACTCCGGAACTGCTCGCGAGAATACAGACACATCCCGCATCTCCCGTCGTGTAGATGCCGCCCTGAGGCCCGGATGGAGGCGCCTGCAGCACACTGTTGTCGCTGGAGGTCCAAAGTGTGAGCGGTCCCGCCGTGATGTCATGGTACCGGGGTTTAGATCCCTTCTTGACGAATGTACCGATTACATTGAATGCGACCGTCCCGCCGGTCGGCACGGCATTTGGGCCGGAGCTCGACAAGGTGGTGCTGGTTGCTGCGGGACGCGGCGTCACTGTGGGCGTCACTGTGGGCTTGGGAGTCTTACTGGAGGTCGAGGTCGCTGAGAACGTAGGCGAGGGCGGGGCGCCATCTGCGATCGTCATGGAAGCGAGCGAAAAACCCGGACTCGGGTTTGCCGTAGACGATCCGCCGCCGCCGCCGCAACTGAGCATAACTGCTCCGAAGACGAACAATACAACCGGCGCGACCACCAGGAATCTGAGCCACCGCGAGAACATCAAGTTATGAGCTATGACGATGCCAGCGCGCGCTGTCAAGTTAAGGCGCGATTTGCGAACGAAATTTACGAGTTGATCTTGGCTCGCCCGAGTGCAGTGCCCGATGCTCGCGACGATGGAGATTGGTGAAATAAAAAAATGGCGGGCATATGAAGAGGGGGGGGACTCTCCAATGCCCGCCTGTTCGTAGCGGCCCGTCCGCTTACGCAGCGGACGGAATCCGGCTGGTTGGGAGGAGCATCCAACCGGAGGGTGCCAGAGCCGTCTGCACCCAATTATTGAGACGATTCATTTCAGCGATTATTCAAAGTCGAAAATTTCGATTTGTATGCGCCGATGGTCGGACTAGACTCGGTCGCGGAGGAATCGAAAAAGCCATGGAATATCGGCGATTAGGCGGTACCGGACTCAAGGTTTCGGAACTTTGCCTTGGCTGCATGACGTTTGGACGCGAAACGGATGAAGCTACGGCGGGAAAAATTCTCGACCAGTTCATCGAGGTTGGCGGTAATTTCCTCGACACCGCGAACGTTTATGCGGCGGGCGCGTCGGAGGAAATTCTCGGGCGAATTGTCGGCGAGCGGCGAAAAGATTTGATTGTCGCGACAAAAGTTCGCTTCAACGCGAATGTTTTCATGGGCAAGCCGGTGGCGCCGAATCAAATTGGCCTCTCGCGCGGGCATATCATGTCGGAGGTCGAGGCCAGCCTGCGGCGGCTGAAAATGGATTACATCGATCTCTACCAGGTGCATTCGTGGGACTTCGAAACGCCGATAGAAGAGACGATGCGCGCACTCGACGACCTCGTGCGTCAAGGTAAAGTCAGATACATCGGAGCGTCGAATTTTACGGCGTGGCAACTGATGAAGAGTCTGTGGGTCAGCGATAAACACGATTTCGCGCGTTTTGACTGCCTGCAGCCCCAATACAGCCTGATTTCGCGCGAGATCGAGCGTGAACTCCTGCCGATGTGCCGCTATGAGAGCGTCGGCGTGATTCCGTGGAGTCCGCTCGGCGGTGGATTTCTCACCGGCAAGTATCGTTCGGGGCAGCGCCCGCCCGCGGATAGCCGGCTGGCCAAGATGGATATGTGGAATCGGTTGGCTGACGAGCGGAATTACTCGACGCTTGAAGCAGTCGAGCACGTCGCGAAGGAACGAGGCCGTACTATCTCGCAGGTCGCTCTGGCGTGGGTGAATCAGCAGCCCGGTGTCAGCTCGGTGATTTACGGCGCGCGGACTGAAGAGCAGAACGAACAGAACCTGGGCGCGATCGGATTTCGGCTCGAGGCCGCAGAGCTCGCCGCGCTCGACAAGGCGAGCGCGTTGCCGCTCGAGTATCCCAATGCGATGCAGGCGCGGCTGCCCGGCTACCCGCGCACCTGAACACGCGCCACGGGCCTGTCAACCCTGGAACGACGGGCCCATGAAGCCGGCGGGCGGGATCGCCGACGGCATGCTATCTCCCCCCGCGCCGGAGAACTGGCTGCCGACCGTCAGTCCGCCGTCAACGACCATCGCCTGCCCGGTGACGAATACCGAATCGTCGCTGGCCAGGTAGAGCGCCATCCCGGCGATATCCTCCGGATGGCCCGCGCGCGCAATCGGCTGACCCTTCACCATCCATTGTTCCATCGCTTCTTTCATACCCGGCACATTGCGATGCAGGATCGGCGTATTGATGATGCCGGGACAGATGCAATTGACGCGGATTTTATCCTTGGCGAATTCCAGCGCTGCCGAGCGCGTCAGATTCACCACGGCGGCCTTCGCCGCGCAGTAGGCGTGCAGTCCGGCGACGCCGCGGATGCCCGCGATCGACGCAGTCGAGATTATCGAACCGCCGCCTGCTTTTCGCAGCTCGGGCGCCGCATGCTTCATCCCCAGAAACACGCCGCGCACCAGCACCGCCTGACTCTTGTCCCAGTCTTCGACGGAAATTTGTTCCAGCGAACCTACCGCGCCGCCGATTCCGGCGTTGTTGTAGATGATATCGAGCCGGCCGAAGTCCTTGATGGCGCGCGCGATGAGCGCCTTAATTTCAGCTTCGGCGGAGACGTCGGCCTTGTGGAAGACCGCGCGTCCGGCGTTCTCCTTGCAATCGCGGACTGCGGCTTCGCCGCCTTCGATGTTTAGGTCCCCGATCACAACCGCCGCGCCTTCGCCCGCGAACCTGATTGCAGTCGCGCGCCCGATTCCGCTCGCCGCGCCCGTAATGACCGCCACTTTGCCGTTGAGTCTGCCCATTGCCGTTCTCCTGCGCGCGTCCGGTCGCGCGATGTTTTGATGTGGGTTGCAAAAGTCTGAATAGCAATGTTTCAGGCGAGTCGGGTAGCGCGGAGATTTTCGGCGCCCCGTGATTATCGAATCGCGGGGCGTTTTCTTTCGTACTTCTGCGAGCGTAAAATCCGGCGCATTATGAGCGCCATCCCAGCGCAACTCCGGCGCTTCTTTCAGCGCTTGGACCATGCCCGGGCTGACTCGCCCAGCTCTGAGATAGCTCCAGCAGCACCGCTGGCGGTACCAGCGTTGGGTGATTCCGCGAGTGCCGCAGCGCCTACCGTTGCGCTTTGCGGGCGATGCCGCCGCGCTTTACGACGCAACGGGCGCAAAGGTCGTGCCGCACGTGCGCGAGCGCGCTTCGCTCAGCGGGATGAGCGCGGTCGAAGCCGCGGCCGCACGGGGCACACGGTCAAGAGGGAGCGCCGCCCCGAACGGCTCAGGCCCGCGCGCATCGGCAGGGATTTGTGCGCGGATGGTTTCAGCCCGAGTTCAGGGATGAACTATTCAGCC
>CALAOW010000033.1 GCA_937889395.1 uncultured Pseudomonadota bacterium
TTCTTGTGTCATCCCGACCGGAGTCTGCGGAGCGCAGCGACCCCGGATCTTTTTCCTAAGCCTCGCCCGTCACTTTAAGCGAATATCCGGATGTCGACGGGAACCGCCCGCGCCGTTACCCTGCTATCCTTGAACGGCGGAGAGGAAATCTCGCCGTCAGGGGATGGTAGCGTTCTAATTTGACTTAGGTCGTTCGCCCTTCAACTCCTCAGGCGTAATGTCGGGAAACAGGCGATAAAGTTCGGTCGAAAACTCGATCGTGCCGTACATGCTCATGCCAATAAAATGGACATACTTCTTGAATTCTTCCTCCGATAAGTCGCCCTTCGGAACATGACGCCGCATGTACTCGACAATGGCGTCAAGGTTCAACCGAACCCCGCCCAAGAGGGAATCAATTCTAAGCGCGAAGTCTCTCTTCATATGCCTGCCTCATCAAGTAGCTCAACCATTGACCATAGCCCATCCCTGACGCCAGCCGCGCGAGCGCACGTCATTCGCAACGCCAAATTAGGACACGACCCAATCGGCGTACTTTACGCGAGAGGCGTCCGGGAGCCTAGCAGCCGGTAGGTGAGGGTTCGGGGCTCCAGCAACAGTTCTCTTTCCGTGTCATCCCGACCGGAGTCTGCGGAGCGCAGCGACCCCGGATCCTAACCTCTCCTTGTCCGAGGAGAGGTCGGCGCAAGCCGCGTGTAACGCGGTGTCGCCGGGCGAGGTGCAACGCCCGCTAACGCAACCACGCGCGTCAGGACCCTTCCCCGGAGCGCTAATGCTTACCTTTGCCGGCGCCCTGCCCTGCGCCATGGTTACCGCGCGGCTTTGTCAGCATCGTCAGGATTCGCGCCAGCGTGAAGCGCATCTGATGCCGCGGGACGATCGCGTCCAGCATCCCGTGCGCCAGTAAAAACTCCGCGCGCTGAAAGTCCTCGGGAAGCTGCTGATTGCTGGTCTGTTCTGTCACCCGCCGCCCCGCAAAACCGATCAGCGCTCCGGGCTCCGCGATATTCAAATCGCCGAGCATCGCAAACGATGCGGCCACGCCGCCGGTGGTCGGATCGCACAGCACGGAAATGTACGGAATGCGTGCGTCGCGAAATCGCGCGATCGCGGCCGATACTTTCGCCATCTGCATCAGTGACAGCGCGCCTTCCTGCATTCGCGCGCCCCCCGACGCAACGAACACGATCACCGGCAGCTTGCGCTCGCGCGCGATATCGAACAGGCGCGCGAGCTTCTCGCCCACCACCACGCCCATGCTGCCGCCCATGAACTCGAAATCCATCACGCCGATCGCCACCGGCCGATTCTCGATTTTGCCGATTCCAACCACCGCCGCGTCGTTGCGGCCGCTGCTCGCCCGGGCCTGTTCCATCCGCGCCGGATAGGGCTTGGAATCGACGAAGCCGAGCGGATCGCCGACCGCCATCTCGGCCATCAGCTCATGCCACGTCCCGCGATCGACGCCAATTGAAAGCCGCTGCGCGACTGTGACGCGGAAATGATATCCGCACTTGGGACACACGTTCAGATTGCGTTCCACTTCTTTGCGGAACGCCATCTCCTTGCACGACGGGCACTTCGACCAGATGTCGTCGGACGGCGCCGGTGCCGCGGCGATCGTCGGTTCGCGCTCAGCCATCGCAATCCCCCGCTGCTGCCGCGCGCCCGGCTCCGCGCGCCGCTTTCATCGCATGCTTCATTGCGCCGACCAGTCCGCCCACCGCCTCCCGCACGTCGCCGGACTTGATGTGCGCCTCGATCAGCAAGGAAATCGCACTGCCGACGACCACTGCATCCGCCATCGTCGCGACCTCGGCAGCCTGCTCGGGCGTCGAGATGCCGAAGCCGACTCCTATTGGCAAATCGGTGACGCTTCGCAGCTCGCGCATGTGCGCACCCAGGCCGGCGTCGAGATGCGCTCGCGCGCCGGTCACTCCCGTCACCGATACATAGTAGAGAAAGCCGCTGGCCGACCGCGCGATCGCGCGACTCCTGTCCAGCGGCGTCGTCGGCGCGAGCAGGTAGATGATGTCGAGACCGTTGGCGCGCGCAGGTCGCTTGAGTTCGCCCGCTTCCTCGGGCGGCAGATCGACCGTCAGTATCCCGTCGATACCCGCCCGCGCCGCATCCGCGCACAACCGCTCGCATCCGTAGTGAAAGATCGGATTGAAGTACCCGAACAGGATGATCGGAATCTGCGTCTGGGCGCGAAGCTCGCTCACCATCGAGAGAATCGCCGCCAACGACGCGCCCGCGCCCAGTCCGCGCGCCAGCGCGCGCTGGTTGGCAGGTCCGTCGGCCATCGGATCGGAAAACGGCACGCCCAGCTCGATCAAGTCGGCGCCGCGAGCCTCGAGTTCGAGCACCAGGCTGCGCGTGGTATCCATATCGGGATCGCCGGCCACGATGAACGGTATCAACGCGGCCTCGCCGCGCGCGCGCAACTCGCGAAATTTACGTTTGATTCTGCCCGCCGATGCCATAATCCTACACCGTCACCCCGAACGCTTTGGCGACCGTCTGCATGTCCTTGTCGCCGCGCCCGGACAGATTCACGATCATGATTTGTTCCTTCGCCAGTTGCGGCGCCAGCTTGATTGCGTGCGCCACCGCATGAGCGCTCTCGAGTGCCGGAATGATTCCCTCGGTCTCCGACAGCGTCTTCAAAGCGTCGAGCGCTTCGGCGTCGGTAACCGAGGTGTATTCGGCGCGGCCCACATCCTTCAGCCACGAATGCTCGGGGCCGACGCCCGGATAGTCCAGCCCGGCGGCGATCGAATGCGTCTCGCGAATCTGTCCGAGCTCGTCCTGCAGCAGGTAAGTCTTGTTGCCGTGCAAAACGCCGACGCTGCCCGTCGTGATGGTGGCCGCATGATGCGGGCCGCTGATGCCGAGACCGGCAGCCTCGACGCCAATCATCCGCACACCCGTGTCCTTGATGAAGGGAAAGAAAAGTCCAATCGCGTTCGAGCCGCCGTTGACGCACGCGACCAGCACGTCGGGCATACGCCCTTCGTGTTTGAGAATCTGGCGGCGCGCCTCGCGCCCGATGACCGACTGGAAGTCGCGCACGATCATCGGGTACGGATGCGGTCCCGCGGTGGTGCCAATCAGGTAGTAAGTGTTGCGCACGGTCGCGATCCAATCGCGCAGCGCCTCGTTCATCGCGTCCTTCAGGCTCTTGCTGCCGCCCTCGACGGGAGTGACCTTCGCGCCAAGCAGCTTCATCCGAAAGACGTTCAGCGATTGACGCTCGACGTCCACTGAACCCATGAAGACTTCGCATTCGCGGCGAAACAGCGCCGCCATCGTCGCCGTCGCGACGCCATGCTGTCCCGCGCCGGTCTCGGCCGTGATGCGCGACTTGTTCATGCGCACCGCCAGCAGAGCCTGTCCAAGGGTGTTGTTCACCTTGTGCGCGCCGGTGTGGCAGAGGTCCTCGCGCTTCAAATAAATTTTCGCGCCGCCCAGCCGCGCCGTGAGATTCTCGCACAGGTAGAGCGGCGTCGGGCGTCCCACGAACTCCCGCGAGCGATGCGCGAGCTCGTCGCGAAATTTTGGATCGCGGCGCGCCTGCTTGTAGGCGCTCTCAAGCTCGAACAACGCCGGCATCAGGGTTTCCGCAACGTACTTTCCGCCGAACTGGCCGAAATGGCCGCGGCTATTGGGAACGTTTTGCATTTTTTACGAAGCTCCTCAGTTTATCGTGGTCTTTTACGCCCGGCGACGATTCTACCCCGCTTGCACAATCGACTGCGTAAGGGCCGAGTGCGGCCACCTCGGCAACATTATCGGGATTCAATCCGCCGGCGACAAACGCACGCCTCAAGTCGAGCCGGCGAAGCTGATCCAGCGGGATACGGCTTCCAGAGCCGCCGCGGAGTTTCGCGTCGAAGGCGTCGAAGAGCACGTAGTCCGCGCGATGCGGCATCACGCTCGACACTTCGCCCGGCTTGAGCCGCTTTGTGACAATTGACGGAACCGGCCAACCCGCGAGCGCCGCATCATCCTCATCGCCGGAGAACTGGAGCATGTCGAGCGACGCGGCGCGCAAACGGTCATCTATGTAGGCGCGCTCGGCGTTAACGAACACTCCGATCACCGCGGCGCGGGAGCCAATCGCGGCGCGAATCTCCCGGGCGCGATCGACATCGACGTAACGCGGACTTTTCGCGTAGAAATTGAGACCGATCATATCGGCGCCGGCGGCAATTGCCGCGTGCGCGTCTTCGATGCGCGTTATACCGCAGATTTTGACGCGAACTGTCATCTTACTTGTGCGGCGCGCCCCCCAACGCGTTCATCAGTTCGACGAGTTTCGCACCCGGCGTAGCGCCCCTCAGCAGGCTCTCGCCGATTAGAAACGCGCGCGCGCCCGCCGCGTCGAGCCGCCGGATATCGTCGGGCGAATCGATTCCACTTTCGGTCACGATCACCGCGTCTCCCCTGTAGCCCGCCAGCAGGCGCTCGGTCACCGCGATATCGGTCACGAAAGTATGCAGGTCGCGGTTGTTGATGCCTACCAGCCCCGAGCCGATTTTCTCGGCGAGCGCGAACTCGCCGGGGTCGTGCGATTCGACCAGCGTCGCCATCCCAAGCTCACGCGCCAGCGCGGCCAGCGATCGCAGCTCCCCCTCTTTCAGCATCGCAGCGATCAGCAGAATGCAATCGGCGCCGGCCGCGCGCGCTTCGTAAACCTGGTACGGCTCGAAGATGAAGTCTTTGCGCAACAGTGGAACATCCACGGCGGCGCGGACGGCACGCAGATCGTCGAGCGAGCCTTTGAAGTGGACGTCAGTAAGAACGGAGATCGCGGCGGCGCCGCCGGCGACATACTCGCGGGCGACCTTTGCTGGGTCGAGCCCCGGCATGATGTCGCCCTTGCTCGGCGAGGCGCGCTTAATCTCCGCGATTATCGCGGGACGCCGGGCCCGCAGAGCCGCGACGAAATCGCGCGGCTTGGGCGCGCGCCCCGCTTCGGCGACGATCGCCGTCGGCGACACGATTGCGCGTCGAGCGCGCACTTCGACGCGTTTGGCGGCGTAAATATTGTCGAGGATCGAGGTCATTGTATTTCTTTCGGGACTTCTTTCGGGATTTCTCCGTTGCTGGCGCGCCGCATCTTGTCGAGGACTTCCAGGGCGCGGCTCGAGGCGATAATTTCGCGCGCCGCATCCACGCCTTCTTTCAGCGACGCCGCCATCCCGCCGACGTAAATTGCGGCGCCCCCGTTCAGCGCGAGCACATCTTGCGCCGGGCCCGCGCCGCCATCAAGCGCGCCGCGGATAACTCGCACGGCATCGTCGAGATTCCTGATCACCAGCGCGCGATGGTCGCCGCGGGACACGCCCAAGCTCTCCGGCGTGATTTCATACTCTGTCAACTCGCCGCCGTCGTGAAGTTCCGCAACCCTGGTCGGGCCGCCGATCGCGATTTCGTCGATTCCGTCGCCGCCGTGCACGACCATCGCGCGCCGGGTTCCGAGCGCCTTCAGTGCGTTTGCCATCGGCCGAATCAAATTCTCTTCGGCGACCCCTAATAGATGGAAGTGGGGACGCGCGGGGTTGCCGATCGCGCCCATCAGATTGAAGATGGTGCGGATTCGGAGCTCGCGTCTGAGCGGCGCAAGCTTCTTGAACGCGGGATGATACGCCGGCGCGAAAATGTGGCAGCATCCCGCCACCTCCAGGCATCGTTTCAGCCCATCCGGATCGCAATCGATCTTCACGCCCATCGCCTCGAGCACGTCGGCGGTGCCGACCGTGCCGCTGATCGCCCGATTGCCGTGCTTGGCGACCGGCACGCCCGCGGCCGCGGCAATCAACGCAGCGCCGGTCGAGATGTTGAAGGTACTGGCGCCATCGCCACCGGTGCCGCAGGTGTCGAGCACGTCGCCGTCGCGAAGATTGAGTGGACGCGCGCGCGCGAGCATTGCACGCACCGCGCCTGCCAGCTCATCAGCCTCGGCGCCCTTGATTTTCAGCGCCACCAGGAACGCGCCGACGACGGCGTCGTGCGCGCCGCCGTCCATGACCTCGCCGATCGCGAGTTCGGCCTCGGCGCTGGTGAGCGAGCGCCCGCCGATGAGCGCCTGCAGCGCGTCGTGAAGTCCGCTCATCGCGCGTTCCCGTCGCGATCGAGCCGGTCGAGAAAGTTTTTCAGCAGATGCTTGCCTTCGAAGGTCAGAATCGATTCGGGATGAAACTGCACGCCTTCGATGGCGTGCTGTCTGTGACGAAGCCCCATGATTTCGTTTTCCGCCGTGCGGGCGCTGACTTCCAGCACCGGTGGAACGGAAGCCGCATCGACCAGCAGCGAATGATAGCGCATCGCTTCGAACGGGCTCGGGATGCCTGCGAAAATCGTCTTGCCGTCGTGAATTATCGGCGAGGTCTTGCCGTGCATCAGGCGACCCGCGCGCACGACCTTCCCGCCAAACGCCTCGCCGATACATTGCAGGCCAAGGCACACGCCGAGAATCGGAACTTCACCCGCCATCTCGCGCAGCAGTTTCAGCGAGATTCCGGCCTGGGAGGGAGTGCACGGGCCGGGCGAGATGACGACTGCGGCGGGATGAAGCGCGCGAATGCCGGCGACGTCAATCGCGTCGTTGCGCTTGACCGTGACGTCGGCGCCAAGTTCGCCGAGGTACTGCACGAGGTTGTAGGTAAACGAGTCGTAGTTGTCGATCATCAGGAGTCGTGTTTCAGTGTTTGACGCCATCGTGATCACCTTTTTGCCGCGGTTTCAAAATCGCGCGCGGCCGCAAGCGCCCGCACCATCGCGCGAGCCTTGTTTACCGATTCCTCGAATTCCGCGCCGGGGTCCGAGTCGGCGACGACGCCGCCACCGGCCTGTATGTAAACGCGGTTGTTCTTGACCAGCAGCGTGCGCAGCGCGATCGCGGTGTCGGTGTTGCCGGTGTAGCTGAAATAGCCGACCGCGCCGGCGTAAACGCCGCGGCGCACCGACTCGAGCTCGTCGATAATTTCCATGGCGCGGATTTTCGGGGCGCCGGAGACCGTGCCCTGCGGAAAGGTCGCCGCGAAGGCGTCGAACGCGTCGCATCCCTCGCGCAGCACGCCGGTGACGTTCGACACTATATGCATCACGTGCGAGTAGCGTTCGACGACCATCAGCTCCGTCACTTTCACCGAGCCGATTTCGGAGACCCGGCCGACGTCGTTGCGCCCGAGATCGACCAGCATCACGTGCTCGGCGCGTTCCTTCGGATCGGCCAGCAACTCGGCTTCGAGCGCCTGGTCCTCGGCTTCGGTCACGCCGCGCCGGCGCGTCCCCGCGATCGGCCGCAGCGTGATCTCGCGGCCCTCGACCCGAACCATCACCTCGGGCGAGGCGCCGACCAGCGTGTGATCGCCCAGGCGCAGGTAGAACAGGTAGGGCGATGGATTAATCGTGCGCAGACTACGGTAGATGTTGAACGGATGCGCGGTCAGAGGCGCCTCGAAGCGCTGCGACGGAACGACCTGGATAACGTCGCCGGCCGCGATATATTCCTTGGCGGCAGAAACCATCGCCATGTAGCCTTCGCGCGTCTGGTTCGAGGTGATGGACGCGTCGTTGACGGCGACGTTGCTTGCACCCTCGAGAAACGGCGGCACCGCGGGACGTTTGAGGCGCTCGATTATCTCGTCGATCTTCACGCGCGCGCTTTGATACGCCATTTTTGTCGAGGCGAACTCCTCGACCGGCACGTTGGCGATTATTTTGAGCGTCTGGCGGACGTTGTCGAAGCACAGCACCGTGTCGGTGAACATCAAATGGAAATCGGGGGTGCCGAGATCGTCGTGCGTGGTCTCGGGAATCTTCTCGAAGCATCGCACGATGTCGTAAGCGAGAAATCCCACCGCGCCGCCGAAGAAGCGCGGCAGGTTCGGCAGTTCGGGAGCGCGCAAGCGCTTGACCTCGGCGCGCAACTCCTCGAACGAGTTGGCCACCGAGCGCACTTCGACGCCGCGGCCGGGCCGGATGATATCCATTCGGTTCTTGCGCGCACGCATCACGACCGACGGCTCGGAACCGAGAAAAGTGTAGCGTCCCCATTTCTCGCCGCCGCGAACGCTCTCGAGCAGAAAGGCGTAGTCGTTGTCGCGCGCGACCTTCAGGAAGGCGGAGACGGGAGTCTCGAGGTCGGCGGCGATTTCCTCGAAGACCGGGATGAGGTTGAATCCCTTGGCCGCCAGTTGTTCGAATTCCTTTTCAGTGGGTTGCAACATTTCGTTTCCTCTCTTACTCCCGATTTCGCCGCTCAAAAAAAGAAAAGGGCCGCAGGGTTTTCGCCCGCGGCCCTCTCAAGAAATCGGTTTTGTGATGAATTACAAAGCCGGCGCGCAGGCGGGTGCATCGACGTGCCAACGCCACCATCCCGCACAAACTTTCCGGCTCATGAGATTCATCGTTGAATCAATGATCCATGCGCGGCGGGCAATTGTCAATGCAGGGTGCCGGCGCCTGCCTCAATGCGAGGTCGTGTAGGCCTGCTTGTATTGCTCACGGAGTTTGTTCTGCGCCGCATTCGCTTCGTCGGCGCTGGCGTAGGGTCCGATGCGGACGCGGTACCAGGTCTGCCCGTTGAGCGCGACCTTGGCTTCCTGCGCGTTGTAGCCGAGCGTCTTCAGGCGAGAGACCATCTCGTCCGCCCCGCTCTTGTCCATCACGGCTTCGATCTGGATGTTGTACGGCTTCGCGCCGGGAGCAAGGGCACGGGCCGGTGCCGCGGGAGCGGAAGCCGTTTCGGAATCTTCGTCGGATTCGTTTTTGTTGTCGGGTGCGGGACGATTGACCGCGGGCGCCTCGGAACGCGGTTTCAAGCGCGCGACGGTGGCGGGTGACGTGCGGGCAGCGGGAGGTACCTCGCCGGCGGCGCGCGCGGGCGGTTTGATCGGGACCGCAGGAAGGGCCGGCGCAGACGCAACCGATGGCAACGCGGCGGCTGCGGGCGACATCTCAGATACGGGCGCGGGTTTTTCGCCGGATGCCGGGAGATTGGGCAGCGGGTAGGTCGAGGAGATTTGATTCAAGTCGGGTTGGTTCTGCCGGGCCATCTCGTAGCCCGCGACCAATCCGAGCGCGAAGACCGCGCCCGACAGCCCGACCAGTCCGAGTAGGATTAGAAACGCGCCGCCCGCCCTGATTTCGAATCGCATCCCGTTTTCGTTCCTCACATCCGCTCAGGAGCGCTCACCCCGAGCAACTCGAGTCCGCCCGCAATCGCATCCTTAAGAATCCCCGCCATGTACATCCGCGCCAAACTGAGCTCGCGATCCGGCCCGATTATACGATTCGCGGGCTTGTTGTAGTAGCGATGGAATTCGCCGGCCAGCTCGAGCAGATAGAATGGAATCCGATGCGGCTCGAGCGCTTCGGCCGCCGCGGACATGACCTCGGGAAGTCCAACCGCGCGCTTGGCGAGGTCGAGTTCCTCGGCGCCGAGCAGCTTGAGATCGACAGCCGACAGGTCCGCGGGAAGCGTCAAGCCCTTGGCCGCGCCCTCGCGAAAGATGCTCGCCAGGCGCGCGTGCGCATACTGGACGTAAAAGACGGGATTCTCGGGCGCCTGCTTTTTGGCGAGTTCGAGATCGAAATCGAGCTGGCTGTCGGACTTGCGGAACAGGAAGAAAAATCGCACCACGTCGGCGCCGACCTCGTCGATCAACTCGTCGAGCGTGACGTAGGTCGCCTTGCGCGTGGACATCTTGACCTTTTCGCCGGCGCGCGTGAGCGTGACGAACTGGTAGATAATCGCGTGGATGGGCGTGGTGTCGTAGCCGAGCGCCTTAACGGCAGCAACGACCTCCTGATGCTCGGCGATATGATCGGCGCCGAAGACGTCCACGATCAGATCGAAACCGCGCTTGAGCTTCTCGATGTGATAGGCGATGTCGGGCGTACGATAGGTGGGCTGGCGGTCGGGGCCGGAACGCACCAGCACGGCATCCTTGGGAAGTCCCAGCGGCTCGCCGCGCAGCCATATGGCGCCGTCCTTTTCGAATGTGAGATGGCAGTCGCGCAGCGCTTTCAGGACGGCCTCAACCAGGCCGGCGTTGATGAGATCGAGTTCGTTGGTGTAGACGTCGAAGCGGATTCCCAGGCGCGTGCAGGTCTGCTTGATGTCGGCGAAGATGGCTTTGACGGCCGCCGCGCGGAAAATCTCGAGGTCGGTCACGGACACGAGTGCGTCACCCCGCTCCGCTTTCAGAGCGCGCGCGATGTCGCGGATGTACTCGCCCTGGTAGCCGTCTTCGGGCAGTGGCGCGTCGATGCCGTGCTCCTGGAGATATCGCGCGCGCACCGACTCGCCGAGCAACTTCATCTGGCGGCCACCGTCGTTGAAATAATATTCGCGGGTGACGTCGAAACCGGCGGCCTCGTAGAGGCGCGCGATGGTGTCGCCGAGCACGGCGTTGCGGCCATGACCGACGGTGAGGGGGCCGGTGGGATTGGCCGAGAGAAACTCGACCTGGACTTTTTTCCTTTCGTTGGCTCCCGGATGCAGCTCCCATGCGCGCGGCTTCCAAAACGCGCGTCCGTCGCTCGCGGCGCGGCGCATCTCGGAATGCCAGTAGGGGGACGACATTTTGAAATTGATAAACCCCGGACCGGCGACCGAGACTTCGCTCACTTCCGCGGGCATCGCGACGTGCGACTTGATTATTTCCGCGATCGCGCGCGGTGGCTTGCGCTCGGCCTTGGCGATCGTCAGCGCGACGTTCGAGGCGACGTCGCCATGGGCAGAGTCCCGGGGCGCTTCGATTCCGATCGAAGGAATTTCGGCGGTCAACTGACCCGCGGCGCGCGCCCGCTCGATTGCGCCGCGAAGGATGGAGACGATCAGTTCTTTCATTCTTTCATTTTTTCACTTGGCGAAGCCGCGCGTGCGTGCAGCAATCGTGTCAGATAGACGCCGCGATGTTAAGGCGCGGGCGGGCGAGCTTGACGATCGCGGCGGCGCGATGCGAACGTAACGGCGAGCGGTTACCCGGATGTGATGCGGAATATGATCGAATAGACATGGTTATGCCAGCGACGCAATGGAAATTGCCCCCGCTCGTAAAAGTGTACGAAGCGCTCGGGGCGATTGGTGACGGCCGCGTGCGACTCGAGGACAGCCGGCGGGCGACGGTCGTGTCGTCGGATGGGTCGAAGACTTACGAAGTGGAGACCTCGGCGGACGGGCGCGAGGTCGCGTCGAACGACAACGGGTCGTACTGGCAGGGCTACCTCGGCTATCCGGCGATCGCGGTGCTGCTCGCGCGCGGATTTTATCGTCCACCGGCGAACGTGACCGACGCGCTGGCGGGAGTGGCGTGGAAGGAACTCAATCGCAAGTTCAAAAACGACTGGGCCAGGACGATCGCGGAAGTTGGAAAGGAGCTGGAGCAGGCCGGGCACGATCCCGACGCGGTGCGATCGGAAGCTGAAGCCGTGCTGAGCTTTCTTCGCGCGCTACGACCGGTGCGCGGCAAGCGCATCCGCCCACCGGCCGAAAAGTCCGCTACCGAGACCCGCTAGCAGGCCCCGACCGGAACGATTCGACCATGCTGCGGGGACGACTGATTAGTTACAGACACCGCTGACCGACACGGTGTACGACTGCACGATAAAAAAATCGCGCATGCTGAGTTGGGTGGCCACTCCCGATACTTTGCCGGTAGCGCAATTGCTGAGCAGGTTCGCAAGCGCGGTCTGCGTGAGTCCTTGCGGTGCGACCAGATGAAGATATCCGAGATCGCTGGCGCTTGAAGTGATTGGATTGCCGAGGCCCGCGCGATCGGAGATCGCACTCGATTCAACGAAGACGCATCCGTAAGCCTGCACGCAGCCCGCAAGCAACGCAGCGAGAACTATCGAGTTGATCGGTTTCATCTTTTCTCCGGTCTCCCGGTTCGGCGCCAATGGAGCGCGTAAGCGATGGTAATTCGCATCGTGAAACCGAGTCAATCACGCGCGAGCGGCAAGGCGTCATGCTGTTGCGTGATGCTGCAAGATGCTAGCGTGGCGGGATTCGCACCGGGACGGGGGCTTCGATGGCGAACGGGGCTGGCGGCTCGATCACACCTTTTTTCACGATATGGACCGCACCGCGCGCGACGATTCGGCGCATTGTCGATTCCGATCCGACGCGCAACGTAATCGCGCTTGCAGCCATCGGGCCGGCGGTCGGCGCGCTGGCGGGTCAGTGGTCGAAGGCGCTCGGCAACAACGCCAATCTGTCGGTTTTGTGGCCGATATGGGTGGCGGCCAGCGTTGCAATTCAGGCGGCTCTCGGAGTTCTCTTTCTGTTCATTTCCGGCGCGGTTTTCAAATGGTCGGGAAGCTTGCTGGGCGGCGTCGCGAGCCGAGTCGAAGTGCGGGCCGCGATCGCGTGGTCGCAGGTGCCTGCGATCGCCGCCGGGATCGTCCTGCTGATCGCGCTCCTGCTGGGCGTGCCGATGCCGACGCCTCATGCGGCGCCTGGGACCTTGCTGCAAATCGATCCGGCGTTTTACAAGGTCATGGCCGTTGAAGGGGTGCTCGGGTTCTGGGGGTTCATCGTCTCGCTGAAGTGCATGGGCGAGGTGCATCGATTCTCGGCATGGCGCGCGCTGGCCGCGATCCTGATACCGCCGCTCATTGCGTTAGTCGCAATCGGTTTCGTCGTCTTCGTAGTCGGTCGTCTGACGGGACATCACTGATCGAACATCAACAGAACAGCTAGTCGACGTGCAATCGCGCGGCGAGGCGCGAGAAGCGAAGACGCTCATCCTGATTGCGCACCGCCTGCTGCAATGCGCTCTTGGTCCCGACCAGCACGCATACCCGCTCGGCGCGCGTGATCGCCGTATAGAACAGATTGCGGCGCAGCATCAGGTAGTGGCTCGAATGTATCGGCATCACGATCGCGGGATACTGACTGCCCTGGCTCTTATGCACTGAAATCGCGTACGCGAGCGCCAGCTCGTCGAGCT
>CALAOW010000034.1 GCA_937889395.1 uncultured Pseudomonadota bacterium
TCGCAAAACCTCGCGCTGACCAAAATGCTCGGCGAGATCACCGACCCTCTCTGAAACATCGCCGGAAGATCGAGGGAATCGATCACGAGTGATCCCAAGGCCCTAAGCTAAGTATCCTTACCGCATCCTTCCGCGTCTGGGTGTGAAGATACTCTACCTCAATCCTGCCACGCAGTTTGGCGGCGCCGAGCGCAGCTTGCTTGATGTCATGACCGAGGTGCGCGCGCGCTCCGTCCCCATTGGGGATTGTCGCTGATAGCAGGAGAGGACGGGCCGTTGCTCGAAGCCGCGCGCGAAATCGGAGTCGCGGCCAGGGCAATCGAGTATCCGTCGGCGTTGGCGCGATTTGGCGATTCGGCCGCCGCAAACTCGCCCGGCGGTGCAACGTGGGAATCGACAGCGAAGTTTGTCGCGGGACTTGGCCGTGCGGGAATCGCGGCGCTTTCGCATGTGCCCACGTTGCGGTCGGCGATTAGGGCGGAGCGTCCCGACCTCGTGCATTCCAACGGATTCAAGGCGCACATCCTGGCCGCATGGGCTGCCCCCGATTCGATCCCCGTCATATGGCACGTACGCGACTACGTGGGACAGCGCCCGGCAATGTCGCCCATTATGGCGATGCATTCGCGCCGATGCGCGCTCGCGCTCACCAATTCACGCAGCGTCGCGGACGACCTGCGGGCCGCGTGCCCGGGAATTTCCAGAACTGTACCGATTCACAACGGGATCGACCTTGAAAACTTCAATCCGGTCGGCGCGACTGCGGACCTGGACGAAATCGCCGGGATGACACAGCTGAAAAACGCGGTCGTGCGAGTGGGAATGGTCGCGACGATGGCGCAATGGAAGGGGCACGAGATTTTTCTTCGCGCGCTCTCGATGCTCCCGCGGGGTTCGCGGGTGCGCGGATACGTCATCGGCGGCAGCCTTTACCGCACCCGCGGGAGCGAAGCGAGCCTGGAGCAATTGCGGCTTATCGCCGATGGACTCTCGCTCAACGGCAACGTCGGGTTCACCGGCTTCATCGACGATCCGGCCGCAGCGATTCGCGCGCTTGATATCGTCGTCCATGCCAGCACCCGTCCCGAACCGTTCGGGCGTGTGATCGCAGAATCGATGGCGTGTGGAAAGGCGGTGATCGTGGCCGCCGCGGGCGGCGCGCTGGAAATCGTGACCTCCGTGGATGACGCTATCGCGGTCGCGCCGGGTGACGCTGCGGCGCTGGCCGATTCGATCCGTCAACTATCCTGTGCCGATCCGCCAAGGTCGCGACTGGGCGCGGCCGCGCGCAAAACCGCGCAGGATCGCTTCGATCGCGCGCGCATGGCGCGCGAACTGATACCTATTTACGAAGCGCTCGATGCGGCGCGGAACTGAACCGATGCGAGTGCTGTATATCAACGCCGGCAACATGTTCGGAGGCGTCGAGACCTTCCTGGCGACGCTGGCGCGAAGCCGCGGGCTTACACCCGGCGTCGAACCCGAGTTCGCCGTCTGCTTCAACTGAGAGCTGAGTTACGATGATCACGGCTCGCAGACCCTGGTATAAGTGACTGAGACCCGCTCCTACAGCGGCGGCACATACCGCGGTACCAGTTGCCATCGGCGCGATGAGCCAAGCCGATGCTAGTGCTTCAATCGATTGAAGGATGATTCCCCAGAAGATAAGTTCCTCCAAAAATCCGCCGAGGACCCAAGCCACTACGATCCCAATCAAGAGTTTGCTCCCGGATTGCTGCAGCGCGCGAAACGCGTCCAGGGTTGGTGGCTTATCAACCCATCGTGTCGCCAGCCTGTCCGCTAATGGGCTATAGGCCAACATTAACGCCAGCCATGCTACGGCAAATCCAATTGTCGAGAGCCATGATACGGAGGTACTGAGTCCGAGCGAGGCGAGCATTTGAACCACTATTGCGGAGGTTATGGCATCAGTCTCTACGATAGGACAGCAACCGTCGGCCATCCGCGTTTGCGGCGCCGAAGGACGACGAAGCTGGCCAAGACCTCAGCGGCCGGTGAATTTCGGCTCGCGGCGGTGCAAGAACGAATCCAGCCCTTCTCGACGGTCCCGGCTTATCTCCTGTGGATGGGTGAACAGGATATATTCTCGTTCATCGACACGGACTTTGTTGTCGGTCGTCTTGTAGTGCCCATACTTGACCGCCTTGATGTAGAGCGGCGGAATCTTTTTCAACAGCTCAGCCCATCGGACCGCCTCGTCCATCAGGTGCTCATCGGCAACGACCTTGTTGACCAGCCCGACCTCATAGGCACGCTGCGCGTGCATGATCTGCCCGCCGTTCCACGCCAGCAGCATGAACTCGAGGCTTACCTTGAAGGGCATGTACGGCAGATACTCCATCGGTGGCAGGGGAGTGCCAATCCGTGCTTCCGGAAAACCCATCAGCATGCTCTCGCCGGCGATCGTAATGTCGCAGCCGCGAACGGCGAGTGCATAGCCGGCGCCGAGCGTGTAGCCCTTGATCGCGCCGACGATCGGCTTGAACACGGTGATGCCGTTTTGCGGATAGCCTTGATGGACCTGAAATGGAACTTCGCGATCGATCGCACCGGGGCTCACGTCCGCGCCGGCGCAGAAGTGCTTGCCAGCGCCCGTGAGGACGGCGACCTTGGCGGCAGGGTCGGCCTCGAACCGGGTCCAGGTCTTGCACAAGGCGTCGCTGAGCGCGCCGTTGAGCGCGTTGAGCTTTTCCGGCCGATTCAACGTGATGAAGGCGATTTCATCCCTCACCTCATAGAGCAGGACATTGTCTGACTTTGCCGCCTTTGGCTTGGCGTTGCGCTTCTCCTGCGGCCTTAACACACGAGCCATGACGTCTCTCCCCGGATTGGTCACGCGGGCTGAGCGCCCGCATGGGCCGACTCCGCGATCGCGTCCGCCGGAGTGGTGTAAACCGGAATTCCCATTTTGAATCCTGATTCGGAGTAGCACCGGCACCACGCCGTTTGCAAACGGGAAGTTCGAGCCCGCTCGCATCCAAACCCGCATCCATCAGGGCTTTTCTCGCATTTTATCAAATTGGCAGTTCGCCTAGAAAATGGAAATCCGGGCTAAGTGCCGTCCTTAGTTGGCGGCGAGTTATGAGCGTTTTGACCTCGATGGTCGGAATGATGCCGCGCTCGTGGATCAAGGCGGTGTCGAGCGCCTCGTGGAAATATCCTGCGGTTCGACGGGCGTTCGAATGGTCCGCCAAGCGGATCGGGGAGCAGCAGGGGACGATTCGGCAGGGGATCGGCAAAGGATTGCTCTTCAATCCCGGCGGCTCGAATGCAGGGTACATCCTGGGTACGTCCGAACCGGGAGTGCAGCGCGCGATGCTCGCGATCCTGAGGCCAGGGATGACGTTCTTCGACGTTGGCGCCAACGTCGGGTTTCACTCGACGGTGGCATGCCGGCTGATCGATCCGTCGCGAGGGCGTGTGATCAGTTTTGAGCCGCTGGCGGGAAATGCCGATCAGATCGAAGTCAACGCGCGGCTGAATCACTTCGATTGCATTCGTGTGATGCGGGTTGCGATCGGCAACCACGACGGCGAAGCGCGGTTTATCCTGTGTGTGGCGAATTACTGATTTCCCCAGAATCAGCAATTCGCCACACACAGCCGAGCCTCGCGCCCGGTCGGTACTTCCGGTTGCTGCTGGTCGGCTACTTTGAAGGGATCGACTCGGAACGCGGGATTGCCTGGCGCGCGACCGACTCGCTGGCGGTCCGCAGTTTTCTGCGGCTGCCGGTGGACGAGCCGCCCCCGGATCATTCGACGATTTCTCGGACGCGGCGCGCCATCGACCTCGAGACCCACCGCGCCGTCTTCACGTGGGTGCAGCAACGGCTGGTGGAGGCGGGATTGCTCAAGGGGAAGACGG
>CALAOW010000035.1 GCA_937889395.1 uncultured Pseudomonadota bacterium
GGCGGCGACTTGCTGCACGGGGGCGTCGTCGTTGAGTGATTTGAGGATCGCTTGACGGCGTTCCTTCAATTCCTCCGGCATCGTCGGACCGATCTTTTCGAAGAATTCGCCGGCGGATTCGAGTTCCGCCTTCCACTCCGCCGGATTTACGGCGAGCGCATCCCGCGCGGCGCTCGCGGGCAGATCGAGGCCCTTGAGATCGAGGTCTGCCTCATTGGGGACGATTCCAACCGGCGTCTGGCGGCCCCCGGCGCGTCCATGGATTCGATCGAGCATCCATTTGAGCACGCGCAGGTTCTCGCCGTAGCCGGGCCAGATAAAGTTGCCGGCGGCGTCCTTGCGAAACCAGTTGACCATGAAGACGCGCGGCGGCTTCTTGAGCGCGCTGTGCAGCTTGAGCCAGTGTGCGAAATAATCGCCCATGTTGTAGCCGCAGAACGGCAGCATCGCCATTGGATCGCGCCGCAACACTCCCACCGCTCCTGAAGCCGCGGCCGTCGTCTCGGAACCCATCGTCGCGCCCATGAAGACGCCGTGTGTCCAGTCCGTCGATTCGAGCACCAGCGGCACGGTCGAGGCGCGCCGTCCGCCGAAGATGATCGCGGAGATCGGCACACCCTGGGGATCGTCCGCGTGCGGCGACCAGACGGGATTGTTGCGCATCGGAGTCGTGAAGCGGCTGTTGGGATGCGCGGCCTTGTCCGGCGAGCCTTTTTCCCACGGGCGTCCCTGCCAGTCGAGCAGACCGTCGGGCGCCGGCACGTCCATACCTTCCCACCACACGTCGCCGTCGGGAGTCATCGCGACGTTGGTGAAAATCGAATCATGCTGGAGCATCCGCATCGCGTTCAGGTTCGATTTTTCGCTGTTTCCGGGCGCGACGGCGAAGTAGCCGTTCTCGGGATTGACCGCCCACAGGCCGCCGTCCGAACCGACCCGCAGCCACGCGATATCGTCGCCAATCGTGAGCACCTTCCAGCCCTTGAACTCGGCCGGCGGCGTCAGCATCGCCAGATTGGTCTTGCCGCACATGCTCGGAAACGCGGCCACCACATAAGTGGTCTCACCTTCGGGACTTTGCAGGCCGAGGATCAGCATGTGCTCGGCCAGCCAACCTTCGTCGCGGCCGAGCGAACTTGCGATTCGAAGCGCGAAACATTTCTTGCTGAGCAGAGCGTTGCCGCCGTAGCCGCTGCCGACCGAGACGATCATGTTGTCCTGCGGGAAGTGGCAAATCAGGCGGCGCTCGGGATTCAAATCGAGCGTGCAATGAACTCCGTGATTGAAATTGCGCGACTCGCCAAGTTGATCGAGCGCCACCATGCCCATCCGCGTCATGATTCGCATGTTCAGCACGACGTAGATGCTGTCGGTGAGCTCGATGCCGACCTTCGAGAACGGCGACCCGATCGGGCCCAGCACGTACGGCACCACGTACATCGTGCGCCCGCGCATCGAGCCGTGGAGCCATCCGCGCAACTTGGCGTATGTCTGTGCGGGATCGGACCAATTGTTGGTAGGCCCGGCCTCTATTTCGTTCGGAGTGCAGACGAAGGTCAGTTGTTCGGTGCGCGCGACGTCGTTGGGATTCGAGCGATGCAGGTAGCAGCCGGGCCGTTTGGCCTGATTGAGCTCGATGAGTATTCCCGCGGCGACCGCCTGTTTGGTGAGGCGATTTTTCTCGGCTTCGGAACCGTCGCACCACACAACGGCATCGGGCCGGGTGAGCAGGGCGACTTTCTTGACCCAATCGCGCAACGCGCGGCCGCGGGTCGGCGAATCAGTTGTGTCGGGATTGGGCCTCACTTCATGCACTCCACGTCGGTCTTGGTGAAGCGTAGCTCCTATTCCAACGCTGATGCAAAAGGCAATCGAGCGAACATCGGATCGTAATCCCGGATTTCCATTTTACTTGTGAACTACTAATGTAAACTACTAAATTGATATTACGCTTTGAAAAGCCTTTTTCACGCCGGCTTGAATGCGATTGGGCTGGTGCGGAGGAGGACCGTCGGCAGCGACCGCGTCGAGCTTGCCAAGACCAACATCTTCCGGTGATCGGATCGGCAGGTTGGACCTGAAAATCAGGATTGGAGAACAGCAAAAGCAAAATGACAAGTTTACCGCGCGGCTTGGCGCTCCTGCGTGATCCGCAACTCAATAAATCGACCGGGTTCACTGAGTCTGAGCGCGAGGCGCTGGGCCTGCTCGGCCTCTTGCCCGAAGGGATCGATTCCGAGGCAGCTCAGATCCAGCGGGTGCACCTTCAGCTCTCGCAAAAGCCGAACGACCTGGAAAAGTACATCTACTTGTCGCAACTGCAGGATACCGACGAAACGCTCTTTTTCTGCGTGCTCACGTCGGACCCGGTGCAATTCCTGCCGCTCGTTTACACGCCGACGGTGGGCGAGGCCTGCCTCCAGTTTGGCCACATCATGCGCCGCCCCAAGGGCCTTTACCTGTCGATCAAACGCAAGGGCCGCGTCCGCGAAATTCTCCGCAATTGGCCGCAGCGCGACGTCCGCTTCATCGTGGTCAGCAGCGGGCAGCGAATTCTGGGGCTTGGCGATCTCGGTGCAAACGGCATGGGAATCCCGATCGGCAAGCTGGCGCTCTATACCGCATGCGCCGGCGTGCCGCCGCAGTACTCTCTCCCCATCCTCATCGACTGTGGCACCAACAATGAGACGTTGCTGCGCGACCCGCTCTATCTGGGCTTGCGGCAGACGCGCCCGCCAGTGGCGGAGTTGGATGAGTTTGTCGAAGAATTCATAACCGCGGTCCAGGAAGAGTTCCCCAATTGCTGCGTCCAGTTCGAAGATTGGGCCGGCGCCGACGCCATCCGGCTGCTTGCCCGCTACCGCGACCGGATTTGCTGCTTCAACGACGACATCCAGGGCACCGCGGCGGTCGCCCTTGCGGGAATTCTTGGCTCGCTTCGCATAACCGGCGGGAAACTCTCCGAGCAGACCTTCCTGTTCCTCGGCGCCGGATCTGCCGCTATCGGAATCTCAGGCCTGTTGACCGAAAGGTTGATGCTCGAGGGGATTTCAGCGCAGGATGCGCGCGCTCGACTGTGGCTGTTCGACATAAACGGACTGCTGGAAACAACCCGCAACGACCTGGCTGATTTCCACAAGCCTTACGCGCATCGCCACTCGCCGACCAGAGATTTTGTCGAGGCGATCGAGTCGCTCAAGCCCACCGCGATCATCGGCGTTAGCACGGTTGGCAAGGCCTTCAACCAGCGCGTGATCGAAACGATGGCGCGAATCAATCGGCGCCCGATTATCTTCGCCTGCTCGAATCCGACCTCGCACTCCGAGTGCACGGCGGATGAGGCTTACCGCTGGTCGGAGGGCCGTGCCATCTTCGCCAGCGGCAGCCCGTTTCCTCCGGTGCTCCTTAACGGCAAGACCTTTGTGCCCGGACAGGGGAACAACATTTACATCTTTCCCGCGATAGGCCTGGCGGTCTATGCCACCCGCGCAACGCGCGTGACGAATGAGATGTTCATAGCTGCCGCTCGCGCGGTGGCGGAGCAGGTGACTGCGGCCCAGCTCGATGCCGGGCTCATCTATCCTCCCGTGTCAACGATATTCGACACCGAGCTATATGCTGCCGCGCGCGTGGCGGAGGTGATTTTTGCGCGCGGCCTGGCGCGCGTCCCGGTGCCGAAGGATATCGCGGAATTCGTCCGATCGCAGACCTACAAACCCGAATACCATCTGCTTGGATAAAAGCGTCCATGCACCGTATATGCTCGCCATATATGCTCGCCGCGGAGGTCTCTGCATCATGCCTGAGACTTTTCAGAAGGAAAGCGCGCTCGCTCGATTCTTCAACCGCCTGATGGGCCGGGCCGTCAAGCTCGGAATCGCGCCGCGATACATGCGCCTGCTCGAGGTCCGCGGCAGAAAATCGGGGATGACCTTCACCACCCCCGTCAACCTGCTCGAATTCCAGGGTCGGCGATGGCTGGTTGCTGCTCGCGGCGAGACTGCATGGGCCCGCAATGTGCGCGCCGCCGGTCGCGTCGTGCTGCGGCGCGGCGCCAGTTCCGAGTCGTTGACGGTTCGCGAGCTTGCCGATGCCGACAAGCCCGAGATTATCAAAGCGTTCCTCGAACGCTTCGCCTCCCAGGTTCAGCGTTTCTTCGACGTGCCCGCCGGCTCGCCCGCCGCCGCGTTTCGCACCGTCGCGTCGCGCACTCCCGTCTTTGAGCTGGTCGGCGACGCCTGAGGGCCCGCGAATTCATTTTGTGATTGATCCCGCGCCGACGACGGCCCCGAATCACGAGCAGCTCGATGCCGCCGCTGAGTCCGCCCGGCGCGAGCGGGTGACCGTTATCGCGCTGGTCGCGATGCTCTTCTACCAGGGCTTCGCGGCCTCGATTGTCTCGGTCGCGGCGCCGTGGATCGGATCGAGCTTCCACCTCGACGGCGCCGGAATTGCCCGCCTGTTCACCTGGATCTCGCTGTCTGCCCTGGGCGCGCTCGCGCTCTCGCGGATGATCGATCGCTACGGACGCCGCCGCATGATCCTGTGGTGCGTCGCCACGATCCCCATTTGCAGCATCGGCACGGCGCTCTCGACCAGCTTTGCCGCGTTCACCGCATTTCAGATCGCGCTCTACGCGGTCATCGGCGCCGCCGGCGCCGGCTGTATCGTGATGCTGTCCGAGGAGCTCCCCATCGCACGTCGCGCGCGCGGCCAAAGCTTCGGCGGTGTGGCAGCCTCGGTGGGCGCCGGATTCTGCGTTTTCCTCATGCCGATCTTCGTGGCGTACGGATGGTCGTGGCGATGGATGTTCGTGATTTCGGCGGCTGGCATCGCGATGCTGCCCGCGATGGCGCGGCTGTTGCCCGAGAGCGAGCGATGGGAGCTTTCCGACGCGTCGGGAATCACCGCCAGAACGCATTTTTACGACGTCTTTCAGCCGCTCTACCGGGTACGCTCGATCACGATGATCGTATGCGCGCTGGCCGTTGCAATCTCGACGACGGCCGCCAACGCGTTCGGCTACTACCACGCGGTCTCGGTGGTCGGATTGTCGGCGGCATCCACTAGCGCGATGACGATCGTCGCCGGCGGAATAGGATTGCTCGGCTTCCCGCTCGCCGCGTGGACGTCCGAGCGATTCGGCCGCGTGCCGACTGTGGTCGGCTTCGGCATTTTCATCACCGTCGGACATATATGGTTTTACTGGGGACCGCCGGCGCATTTCGCGTGGCCGTTGATATGGCTGGCGACCGGCTACTTCTGGTTCAACGTATGCGACAACGGGGCCTCCGTCGCGACCAACGCCGCGGGGACAGAACTGTTTCCCACCCCGCTGCGCGGCACGATGATCGGCTGGTTCGCGCTGGTAGGCGCCATCGGCGCCGTAATTTCCAATGCCGCGGTAGCGATACTGGCGAACGCGATGGGCGGGATGTCGATCGTTGTCGGCGCGCTGTCGATTGTCGGAATCCCCGCGGCGATCCTGTTCGGCCTGATGATCGACGAAACCCGCGGGATGTCGCTCGAGATGGCCGCCAAGGAAGATGAATTCATCGCGTCGGAGAACTGACCCCCCGCCCGCCGCCC
>CALAOW010000036.1 GCA_937889395.1 uncultured Pseudomonadota bacterium
ACTGCGGGTGCAGGGGCCGCAGCCCCTGCCGCCCACCGCGCAGGTGATTCTTCCGACAACTAAAATCGGTAGCTGATCTTCATCGCGGTGCGCACTTCGGCCATCGTCTCCTGCGCGACGGCGCGCCCTTTGCGCGTACCCTCGACGATTATCTCGCGGACGTGGCCGGGCTTCGACGCGAAATCCGCGCGGCGCTCGCGAATCGGCTCCAGGAAAACGTTCAGCGCCTTGAACAGCTTCTCCTTGACCTCGACGTCGCCGACCGTGCCCTTGCGGTAGCGCTCTTTCAGGTCTTCGACTTCCGCCTTATCCGGATTGAATACGTCGTGATAGGTGAAAACGGGATTGCCTTCGACGTGGCCGGGATCTGTCGGATGCAGCCGCGTGGGGTCGGTGTACATCGACATCACGCGCTTGCGCACGACGTCGGGCGGATCGCCAAGGTAGATGCAATTGCCGAGCGACTTCGACATCTTCGCCCCGCCGTCCGTCCCCGGCAGCCGCGCCACTTGGCCGACGAGCGCCTTCGGTTCGATTAGAACTTTGTCGTACATGCGATTGAAGCGCCGCACGATCTCGCGCGCCTGCTCGATCATCGGCAGCTGGTCTTCGCCGACCGGGACGAGATGCGCCTTGAAGATCGTGATGTCCGAAGCCTGCGAAATTGGATACGTGTAAAATCCCACCGGCAGACCCTTGGTGAAATTCCTTTGCTTGATTTCGTCCTTGAGAGTCGGATTGCGCTCGAGCGTCGCGGTGGTGACAAGGTTCATGAAGTAAATCGTCAGCTCGGTCAGCTCCGGGACCATCGATTGAACGACGATCTTCACCTTGTCCGGATCGAGGCCTACCGCCAGGTAGTCGAGCGCGACCTGGAAGATATTCGCTTCGAGCTTCTCGGGATGCTCGAAATTGTCGGTCAGCGCCTGGATGTCGGCGATTAGTAAGTAGGTATCGTATTCCTCTTGCAAGCGTACGCGGTTTTGCAGCGATCCTACGTAATGGCCGAGATGCAATGGCCCGGTGGGGCGGTCTCCAGTGAGTATTCGTTTAATCATCAGTCAATAGTCAGTTCTTGAAAAGACTGCGTAAGGTCGCCAGGTTCTCGATATCTTCCTTCATGTCGGGACCCTTGGGCGTCTCCAGGCACATCGGCAGGCCGAAAAACCGCCGATCGTTGAGGATGCGGCGAAACGCGTCGAGTCCGATAAATCCCTTCCCGATATGCTGATGGCGATCGACGCGCGAATGGAAGTCCTTGATCGAGTCGTTGAGATGAAACGCGGCAAGTGTTTTGACTCCGACAAGCTTGTCGAGTTGGCTGAACGTATTTTCATATCCTTCCGGAGTGCGCAGGTCGTAGCCGGCGGCGAATGCATGCTCGGTGTCGAAGCATAGCCGCAGCCGCTCGTTTTCAACGACGGCGTCGAAGATTTGCGCAATCTGCTGAAAAGTGTGGCCGAGCGTACTGCCCTGCCCGGCCGTGATTTCTAGCGCGATCTTCACGTTGAAGCCTTTGCATGCGGCGTGTGCCTCGTCGATCGACTTTGCAATCGTCTTGATTCCATTCTCAACCCCCGAGCCGACATGAGCGCCCGGATGCGCGACCAGCGTGGGCACGCCGAGCGCCTCGCATCGATTCAGCTCGTCGATAAATGCCTTGACCGACTTGACCCGCAGCGCTTCATCCGGCGCGCCGAGATTCACCAGGTAGGAGTCGTGCGCGATCACGATCTCGATGCCGGTTTCGATTTGATTGCGTTTGAAATTCTCGATTTCCTCTTTGCTGTACGGCTTCGACGCCCACTGTCGCGACGATTTGGTAAAAATCTGAATGCATTCGCAGCCGGCCTGCTTGCCCCGGGTCAGCGCCTCGCCGACTCCTCCGGCGATCGACATATGCGCGCCAAGGATTGGACGACTGGATTGGACGGTTTTTGCCATCGTGACATGCAGCCTTTACGCGCCGGGCTTTGCGGACGCGAGCGTATCGCGATTTTATACGAATGAACGCCCAAAGCGAGCAGCAGCAACCCGCGCAACCAACGAACACTCTTGCCCGCGACGCCCATCGGTGGATACTTCATTACTCGTGCGAACTGCGATCATCATAATGGGACTCACGATTGCCGCCGCGGGATGCGCTCACATCATTTCGCTGCCGCCGCAGGTGACGCTTGCGGAAGTGGAGCCGTCGGGCCGCGCCGCCAAGCCGCCCGATTGCAACATGCCGGTTTTGCGCCATGAGCCGCTGAAGGATTTTCGCAAGGTCGCAATCGTGGAAGGATTGGGAAACGTTTATGGGAGCGAGGCCGACGTGCTGCCGGCCGTGCAGCGCAAGGCCTGTGAAACGGGCGCGGATGCGATCGTCATACTCACGAGCAGAGCGCAGACCAGCGAAGCCAGCACGGGCTACTACATCAATTCGGTCGCGATCGTGTACGGCAAAGAAAATCCGGCCGCGGCCGGCACCGCGTATAAAATGCTTCGGTGAGAGTACCAATGGGCATTTATTGCTTTCGCGTTGCCGCCGATTTCAGCGCATGATAAGTGCCTGATTGCGGTGGCGAAGCGGTCCATAAAGACGGTCGGCCTGGTGGTCAAGCACGAGCGGCCCGAAGCGATCACCATCGCGCGAACCCTCACCCGCTTTCTCCGCACCAGGCACAAGACTCCGCTCGCAGACTCTGAGACGGCGAAAAAGATCGGCGCCGAGGTCGTCGAACGGCATCACCTCGCCGATCGTGCCGATCTGATCGTCGTGCTCGGCGGCGACGGCACGCTGCTCGGCGTCGCGCGCCTGGTCGCATCGAAGGGGATTCCGATCCTGGGGGTAAATCTTGGCGGACTTGGCTTCCTGACCGAAGTGACTATCAAGGAGGCGCGAGCCGCCCTGGGACGCATACTCGACGGCGACTACCAAGTCGATCGACGCATCATGCTCGAGGCAATCGTCGAACGCGCATCCAAGGAGTTCACCCAGCCGTTTCTGGCACTTAACGACGTGGTCGTCGGCAAAGGCCCGCTCGGCGGAATGCTTCGGCTCGACGTATTTGCCAATCACAAAGCCTTCTGCTCGTATCGCGCCGACGGATTGATCATCGCAACTCCCACGGGCTCGACCGCATACGCGCTCTCCGCCGGCGGGCCGATCGTTTTTCCCACTGTCAACGCGATCGTGGTCGCGCCAATCTGCCCGCATACTCTGAGCAACCGTCCGGTGGTGCTGCCGGATTCGCACGAAATCGAGATTCACGTGAAGGCGCCGGATCACGACCCGACTTTCACCGTTGACGGCCAGGAGTCGACGCAACTGGGACCCACCGACGTAGTCAGAATCCATCGCGCACGCCACGTCGTTTCGCTAATCCGTTCCGCTCATCCGAATTTCGAAATCTGGCGCGACAAGCTCCACTGGGGATAGGCGCGCGCGTCCCAGATGCTGCTCGAACTGCACATCCGTAATTTCGCGATAATCGAGGAAGCTCATCTTGAGTTCGGCGCAGGCCTCAACGTGCTTTCCGGCGAAACAGGCGCCGGCAAAACGATCATCTTGAGCGCGCTCGGATTGATCCTCGGCTCACGCGCGTCGCCCGATATGATTCGCACCGGCGAAAAGGAGGCAGTCGTCGAGGGACTGTTCGAGCTCGAGGGCGAGGCCGCGATGCCTGAACTGGAGGGGCGCAGGCGCGACGGCGACCGCCGCGAGTTGATCGTGCGCAGAGTGATCGCCGAGGGCGGTGGGCGCTCGCGCGTGACGATCGACGGCGAACTCGCCACCGTGCAAAGCCTTGGCAAAATAGGCGCGTCGTTGGTTCAGGTTTATGGACAGCACGAGCAGCATTCGTTGCTCCGCGCCGAGAGTCATCGCGAGACTCTCGATCGTTACGCGAACCTCGATGACGAACTCGCGTCCTATCGCGAACGCTACGCGCGCGCGCAAGACATCCAGTCCCGCCTTCACGAACTAAACCGCCGCGAACGTGAACGCGCGGATTTGCTGGAACTCGCAAGGTTCCGCGTGACCGAACTCGAGCGCGCCGGCCTCGTCGCCGGCGAAGATGAAGCGCTATCACGCCAGCGAATCGTGCTCTCCAACGCAAGCAAGCTCGCCACCGCCGCGCTCGAGGCCGAGCAGGCGCTCTACGGCGCCGACGGCGCGGCGACGGATACGGTTTCGCGAGCCGAGGCCCGATTAGTCGATGCGGCGGCGCTCGATCCGAAACTTGGCGATGCGCTCGAGATGATCAAGTCGGCCCGCGCGAACCTGGAGGAAGCGGCGCGCACGCTCGGCGCATACGCGTCCAGGATCGAGGCGGATCCCGCGCGTCTGGAGGAAATCGACAACCGACTTCAGGAACTGACGCGGCTCAAGCGCAAATACGGCGGGTCAATCGATAGCGCTACCGAGACGTTGGAGCGATCGCGGGCCGAGATTGGCGAGCTCGAAGGAATCGGCGAGTCGAAAGCTCAAGTCGAAGCTGCGATGGCGGCGGCGCTCGACGAACTCACCGGGCATGCAAATCGACTGTCCTCGATTCGCCATCGCGCTGCCGCCGAGCTCGGCCGTAAGATGGAAGCCGAATTGAGGACGCTTGGGATGCGCTCGCCGGGTTTCGAGCCGCGGCTCGGCGCGCTCGGCACGGACGACGCCGGCTTCGTGCATGGCGGCGTTGCGCTCGGTCCATTCGGTATCGATACGATCGAGTTTCATCTGTCGCCGAATGTCGGCCAGCCTGCGATGCCGCTGCTGAGAATCGCCTCGGGCGGCGAGCTTTCGCGCGTGATGCTCGCGCTCAAGCGCCTCGAGGCGCAGCGCCGCGGTGTTGCCACGATGATTTTCGACGAAGTGGACGCGGGAATCGGCGGCGCAGTTGCCCAGGTGGTTGGCCGCAAACTGAAACAACTCTCGCGCTTTCATCAGATTTTGTGTGTCACGCACCTGGCGCAGATCGCGGCGTTCGCGGACCGTCATCTCACCGTCGAGAAAGAAGAGCGGCGCGGTTCGACTCGCAGCCGTGTGGCGGTTCTGGAACCCGGCGATCGCACCGAGGAGATCGCTCGCATGCTCGGCGGCGAAGCATCCGACAAATTCCGCCGCGCTGCCCGCGAACTGCTCGATCGCGCCCGGGAATGATGCGCGCTTGACGCCGATTCGCCGCCGTGATGAAACCGATCCCCAATGACAAGCGCAGACCCGATCGGTTGACTCCACGGACGGTATCCGGTTAGCTGAAAAATCTCGCCCGCGGTGGGGCTGTAGCTCAGTTTGGGAGAGCGCCTGAATGGCATTCAGGAGGTCGCGCGTTCGATCCGCGTCAGCTCCACCAATTAAATCAAGCAGTTAGCCAATATTCGCCACGATGTCGCCAACGAGGTAGAGGGTCTCCGCAATGTGATGGCGCAGAAAATCAAGTAACGAGCCAGCCTTGCATGCGCGGGTTCCGAGATGAACATCGGATATCCAGATCGTGCGGTAATATTTGGGTTGAATCATTGCCGTCCTTTTCTTCCATTTAGACCCGCGTTGACGGCAACACGAGTGACGCTTCCGCCTACAACCTGCTACCCGCCGACCGGCCTTCACCGATCGTTCCGACATCCCATGTACGGAGTTTATCTTCTGATATGCAATCAGATCGGAACTTCGATAACTACACAATTAGTGAACTGCGGCTGAAGAGTGAGATAACACAGAATGATAAATGTATTAGCCAGTTGCTACTTGCATATTAACGCACGGCTACATTCACGATTAGCTAGTTGACGCCGTGCGGCCTGCTTTCCGAAAAACCCGCGCATCGAGCGCGCAATAGTGAGGCGGTGGATATCGCAGGCACCCTCGTAGATGTCGAAGCGGCGCCGCCAGCTACGCAAGTCAGCTTTACTTCGATATAATCGCGCACAGCTTGGGAGATGACTGATTAATGGCGAACAAGCCGCAAATGCTGGAAGGCTACCGGGTTCTGGATTTCACGCAGTTCGTCGCGGGGCCGACCTGCACGCGAATCCTCGCTGAGATGGGCGCTGAAGTGATCAAGGTCGAACTCGCGCCGGCTGGCGATCGCGTCCGCGCCGACGGGCTCAGGTCGCTCGCGCCGGAATTCAGGAACTCGAGCCATACCACCTACTATCTGCAGCACAACCACTCGAAACTAAGCTTTGCGATCGATCTCAAAAAGCCCGGAGCGCGCGAGATCGTGATGTCGATGATTCCGCAGGTCGACGTGGTAGTTGAAAATTTCGCGCCGCGCGTGATCGACCGGCTCGGATTTGCTTACCAAGACATCAAGGCAGTCAATCCGAAGATCATCATGTGCTCGATTTCGATGGCGGGGCAGACCGGACCGCTGTCGGTCAAGGCCGGCTACGATTTTATCGGACAGGCATATGCGGGGGTTACCGACGGCATCGGGCAGGCCGATGGGCCGCCCGCGCTGACGACGATGGCAATCGGCGATGTTTCAACCGGCGTCGCCGCCGCGATGGCTATCGGCTTCGCGCTGTTGCATCGCGAGCGCACGGGCGAAGGCCAGTATCTCGACGCGTCGCTGCTGGATACCTACTTCCACATGCACGAGAAGACCGTGCCCATCGTGTCACTGCGCGGCGACAAATTTCGTCCGACGCGAACCGGCTCGTTGCATCCCGACGGCGGCGCCACCGGCATTTTTCATTTCCGGGGCGACCAATACATTTTGATTGTATCGACGCCGCATCAATGGCCACAGGTCGTGCGCGCGCTCGGGATGCCTGAATTGGCGGCTGACCCGCGCTTCAAGGATGCGCGCGGGCGTCGCAACAACAAGGAACAACTGAGAGACGTGATCGAGAAGTGGCTCACACGCTTTCCGACCCGCGACGACGCGATCGCCGCGCTGGATGCTGAACGCGTGCCGTGCGCTCCGGTGCTGACGGTCAACGAAGCGATAAAGCATCCGCATCTCAACGAGCGCAAGACGGTTCGCTGGGTCGAGGATCCGATCCTGGGCAAGGTGGCGATTCCGGGTGTGCCGGTGAAGTTTTCGGCATGGCCGGACCGGACAGAGGTGCGTTCGTCGAGGCTGGGCGAGGACAACGAGCGCATACTGCGCGAACTGCTAAAGATGCCGGCGGATCGGATTCGCAAGCTCTACGCGGAAGGGATTTTGGTCCGCGATCCGACGCTCGAAACCAAGGGTCCGTAGCTCAGAAGAATCCCGAGCGGAAAAGGGGGCGCTATAGGCGGGCTTCGAGGAGGGCGCGGACTGAAAAAGTCAGGCAGCCATTCCCGAAGACCGCGACCGTCTGGCCCTTATGGTTTCAAGGTCACGTAAAGCTCGCGGGCCGGGCGAAGCCGGTGTTTCCCGCCCGAGGCGCGCGGTATCCGGTGTTACGCGCCGAGGAGAGCGCTCCGCCATCCCGCAACCGCCCATAGCGCAGCGATGAGTAACCTTGACGAAGAGCGTCAATGCCTTACAATCAAGAGGCCATGAGCTTGGCTACGAGAACAACGAAAGGAGGTGCCCGCGTGCCGCAATATCACTATACGGCCGTTTTTGAGCCCGCCGTCGAAGGTGGCTATATCGTCTCCGTTCCTGCGCTTCCGGGACTCGTTACCGAGGGCGACACCATCGAGGAAGCCCGTGCGATGGTGAAAGACGCCATCCGGGGTTACATCGAGAGTCTGGTGAAGCATGGTGAAGAGATCCCGATTGAATCCGGCACGGCCAATGTGGAGCGCGTCGAAATAACCATCTAGGAACTCATGCCGCGCCTGCCCGCTTGCACGCCCACTGATGTTATTCGGGCGCTGCTGCGGGCGGGTTTTTATTTAGACCACTCGACCGGCTCGCATCGTTTCTTTCGCCATCTAACCAAACCGGGCCTTGTGGTCGTTCCATTCCATCGCCGAGACCTGAAGCGCGGAACCTTGAACGGCATCCTCAAGCAAGCCGACCTCTCGGTCGACGAATTTATCACGCTGCTCTGAGATCCTGCCGAATGTCGGACATCCGACATTCCTCCGAACGCCTCTTTCTGCGGCCTCTCCCGTGCGGCGAAGCGACCTCGTCTCCTGGAGTGCGGCCCGCATCGTTCTCGATCCCTCCACGGCGTGGGAGGGCCGGTTCCCGGCGGCGACCGGCAACCCGTGCCTCGTCGAGGGGCGATCGGGCTTCCTCCTCTACTACAGCGCCGCCGCGGTCTTCCTTAGGGATTGCCTGTTCATCGAGCCGCGTTACGTGGGCGTGGCCGAGGGGGACGGGCCGGAGGGGCCGTTTCGCAAGCGCGCGCAGCCGATCCTCTCGCCCTCGCGCGACGATCCGTATCGCAACCTCGGTGCGGGCGCGATCAAGGTCTTCCGCGACGGCGATGGCTTCGTCGGCCTCGAGAACGGAATCTACCGGGACGCGGCGGGCGCAAGCCGCTCGGCGATCCTGCTGCTGGCGTCGACGGACGGCTTCGCATGGACGCAGGTGGATCCTGAGCCGATCATCGGGCCGGAAGGGAGCGGGTGGAAGCGCGCGTTCGTCTATCAGCTCGACGTCGCGCGCAGCGGCCGAGAGCTACGCATCTACTACAACGCCCGGAGCGGCTGGTTCCTCGGCGCCGAGAGGATCGGCGTGGCGATCGCGTCGACGTAGTCCCGCGGCCCGGTCGCGGGCCGCACCTGCGATCGGCCCGCACCGCGTCGGCCCGGGCTATGCGCAACGAGTCCTGGTCCGCGATCCGACGCTCGAAAGGCAGGGGTGACCCCTGCACCCAGTGTTAACGCCGCGCTCCGTTGTCGCGCGGGCCACTGCCGCCACCGCGAGCGCTCTCGGCCGCTGCGCGCGACGTCGAGCGGACTTCGACGAGGCCGCGGACGGAATTGCCGAGAAAAATACGATCGGCCGACGCAAGGTCCGCCATCGTCAACACGCATTCACGCGTCGGAATCACCTGACTATCGAGCATCCATCGTCGCAGCGTGCCGTCTAGCAGCCCGCATTCGAGCGGCGGCGTAAGGATAGCCGCGCCGCGCTGGATAAACAGGTTGGTGCGCGAGCCTTCGGTGACTTCGGCGCGTTCGTTGACGAAGATGACGTCGACGCATCCGGTGCG
>CALAOW010000037.1 GCA_937889395.1 uncultured Pseudomonadota bacterium
GGCGCCGCAATTGTTTCTGTGATCGCCGGCGCTAGTCGAGATGCTTGCGCAGGAACGTCGGGATGTCGAGCTTGTCGTCGCCGTCGAGCAGCGAATTCGGCTCGAGCTTCTCTCCTTCCATCAGGCCCGCATCCTCGCCGCGCCGCCTGAAAGCCGGGATGTCCAGCGTACTGTCGTCCACGACCATCCCCATCCTGCGCACCGGCTTGTTGCCCGGGAACATCCTGACCTGCCCTGCCTGGGCCGGCTTGACCTCCATGGGATCGACGGGCCGCGTCGAGGCCGCCGCGATCGGCGTGGTGACGGGAGCGCCCGACGGCGAATAGCGCGCAGAACCTCGGTCGAGATCGCCGAATCCTGTCGCGATAACCGTGACGCGAATCTCGTCCGACATCGCCTCGTCGATCACCGCGCCGAAAATGATGTTCGCGTCCTCGTGCGCCTCTTCCTGGATCAGGCTGGCCGCCTCGTTGACTTCGTACAGCGCCATGTCCGGGCCGCCGGTCACGTTGATCAGCAGGCCGCGCGCGCCCTTGATCGAGACGTCTTCGAGCAGCGGGCTCGAGATCGCACGCTGCGCCGCCTCGACTGCGCGATTTTCGCCCGACGCGGTCGCCGCGCCCATCATCGCCATGCCCATCTCGGCCATGATCGATCGTACGTCCGCAAAATCCAGGTTGATCAAGCCATGGACGGTGACCAGTTCGGAAATTCCGCGCACCGCTTGCAGCAGCACGTCGTCGGCCTTCTGAAACGATTCCTTCAACGGCGTAGTTTTGCTCGCGACCGAGAGCAGGCGTTGATTGGGAATCGTGATGAGCGTATCGACCGCGTTCTTGAGCTCGCGCAGTCCTTCTTCCGCCTGCGCCATGCGGCGGCGTCCTTCGAACTGGAACGGCTTGGTTACGACGCCGACGGTCAGCGCGCCGAGCTCGCGCGCGACGCGCGCAATCACCGGCGCAGAGCCGGTGCCGGTGCCGCCGCCCATCCCGGCGGTCACGAACACCATCTCCGCTTCCGACAGGATTTCGCGGATCCGTTCTTCGTCTTCGAGCGCGGCCTTGCGTCCGATTTCAGGATTGCCGCCGGTGCCGCGTCCGCGCGTGATCGCGTCGCCGATCTGAAGGCGCATCGCCGCATGATTATTCTGCAGCGCCTGGATGTCGGTATTCACGGCTATAAAATCGACGTTGCGCAGCCCCACATTGATCATATGGTTGACCGCATTGCCACCGCATCCACCAGCGCCGATTACCTTGATCCTCGCACCCGGGTCGGGATTACTCACCAACTCAATCATCACAGATCCTCCTCCACCACCTACCGGCAAAGTTTGTTGCCCGATTAATTTTTTGTTTCGGTGACTTCTCAAAAGAAGTCCCTCACCCAATCGCCAAGTCGCGAACGCAGCCGCCCCAGCCGGCCCGTTCTTCCCACGCCGTTACCGATTCCGCCCGCCGCGCTCTGGTACAGCAGCAATCCCGCCGCGGTCGTGTACATCGGCTTCATCAGTTCTTCGGGCAGCCCCTTCAGGTTGATCGGAAGTCCGCGCCGCACCGGCACGCCGAAGATGCGCTCGGCCAGTTCCTGCGTGCCCTCCAGCAGCGAGGTGCCTCCGACCAGCACCACGCCCGAGGCAAGACCGTCCGAAACCCCCGAGCGCAGCAGCTCGCGCTGCACCATCGTGAAAATCTCTTCCATCCGCGGCTCGATTATTTCTCCGAGCAAGCGGCGCGCGATCACCCGCGGCTCGCGTCCGCCGACTCCCGGCACCTGGACCATCTCGTCGCGCCGCACGACCTGGTTGGTCGCCACGCCGAAGGTAACTTTGAGCCGCTCCGCTTCGGAAATCGGCGTGCGCAATCCCGCCGCGATATCGCTGGTAAGATGGTTTCCGCCGATCGGCAGCACCGCGGTATGCATCACCGCGCCGCCATGAAACACGATGATGTCCGTGGTGCCGCCGCCCACATCGATCAGCGCGACTCCGAGCTCGCGTTCCTCCGGAAACAGCGCCGCGTCCGCCGACGCCAGCGGCTGGAAAACCAGCTCCGACGGCGTCACTCCCGCGCGCTCGCAGCACTTGGTGAGATTCTGGCCGTAGCTCTGCGCCGCGGTCACGATATGAATGCGCGCCTCGAGGCGCACTCCCGCCATCCCATGCGGCTCGCGCACGCCTTCCTGCTCATCGACCGCAAACTGCTGCGGCAGGATATGCAGCACTTGCCGATCGAGCGGGATTGCGACCGCGCGCGCTGCATCGATCACTCGATCCACGTCGCGCGAACTGACTTCGCCGCCCCGCACCGCGACGATCCCGTGGCTGTTGAGGCCCTTTATATGCGGCCCCGCAACCCCAACCACAGCCGAACCCACCCGCACGCCGGAAGTTTTCTCCGCTTCCCCGACCGCCGATCGGATCGCATCGACCGTCGCCTCGATATTGACCACCACGCCCTTGCGCAGCCCCGTGCATGGCGCGATTCCGTAACCGAGCGTCGCCAATTGGCCGTCGGGCAGCGACTCGCCGACGATTGCGCACACTTTGCTGGTGCCGACGTCCAATCCGGTGAGCAGATTTCTCATCGCGTCACCGACTCCGGTGTGCCGCGCGGGTTCTCGCGAGAGAATCCGGGGGCGGATTCAGACGGCTGAAAAAAAACTTTCCGAATCCCGGCTTTATGTTTCGAATGGTTACCCTCGCCTGCATGCAGGCGCACGACAACCTGCCCCGGCGTAGTCAAATCGAGTGCGGCAATCAGGTTCTCGCGCCCCTGCCATTGCTGGCGCACCTTAATCGCGCGCTGAATTTCCGTCGTCGCGCGATCGAGATCGATCACCACCTCGGTGCGTTCACGTTCCAGAAAAAGCGACGCGGTCGCGTCATTATTAATTCGCATTTCCGAGATAATTTCGGACAACTGACTCTCCGAGCGCACCAGCACCGCCGCATAATCGACCATCTGCGTGCCGCGCGCGTTGTCGAGCACCGCGCCGCTAAGCACCGGCAGATCGCCCTGCACCCCGGGCGAGACCGGCCCGCGCAGCTCGCCGCCGCTGAATAGCTCGTAGAAGCCGTCGCGCCGCTCGACGATCGCGATCGCGCCTTCACGCATGTCCCCCGCCGACAGGGCCGCAACGCCCGGTCCGTGGCTGGCGCGATGGTAGATTCCAGCGCGCGCGGCCCATTCGGTCAGCACGGCAGAGTAGCTCGCGGCAGCAGTACGCGCGGGCGCGAACGAATTCATTATTTGATTCTGATATGAGCCGAGAGTCGCGCAAGCTCTGAGCGTGATTGCGCGGCCGGTCGTGCTGAATCCCGTCATCACGCCCAGCGCAAAAAAGGCGCACACGACCAGCCCGCCCAACCGCGAGCTCCATCCTGCCACCGCCCTATTTCCACCGCTGCGAACCGCCACCCCGCCACCTCAATCCCGCGTCACCAATCGCCGACCAGCCTAACCTCCGGTTCAAGCCAGACGCCGCTCTGCTCCTTGACCTTGACCCGCGCCATGTCGATCAGTGCGCGCACTTCCGCGGCCTGAGCGCCGCCAAGATTCACGATAAAATTTGCATGCTGATCCGAAAAAGCCGCGCCGCCCAGCCGCGTCCCCTTCAGACCCGCGCCTTCCAACAGCTTGCCCGCAAACTTGCCCGGCGGGTTCTTGAAGATCGATCCCGCATTGGGCACGCCGCCCGGCTGGCGCGACGCACGCTTTGCCTTCAGCTCCGCGACTCGCGCCATCAACTGCGCGCGATCGCCGCGGCCAAGCTCGAAATCGACGCGCGTGATTACGAAGTGCGCCGGTAACTCGGTGCGCCGGTATGCGAACTTGACTTCGTCCGTGGTCAGCGCAATCGCCTCGCCGACCTCGGCGACACCATGCACCAAAGTCACCACCTTGGCGATTTCGCCGCCGAACGCGCCCGCATTCATCACCAATGCGCCGCCGACCGTGCCGGGAATGCCCTCGCCGAATTCGAGCCCCTCAAGAGCCCGATCGACCACCGCCTGGACTAGCCTGCCGAACGCGGCAGCAGCGCCCGCAACGACTTTCGTGTCGTTAATCTTTATTTTGCCGAAGCCATCGCCGAGCCTCACCACGAGCCCGCGCATCCCGCGATCGCTCACCAGCAGATTGGTCCCTGCGCCGAGGCAGAAGCACGGCACGCCCGCGCGATACGCCGCCGCCTTCGCGTGCATCAGCTCGGTTTCGTCCTCGACGGTGACGAACAAGTCCGCGGGCCCGCCAATGCGAAACGACGTCAGCTCGGCCAGCGGCATCGCGGAGCGGATTCGCGCGCCAAATCTCTCGCGCAGCTCGCGTTCAAGCGCCTTCATGGATTTTGACCTCGGCGCTGAGCGCGTCCATTACTTCGCCGCCCATCTTGTAGAAATCGCCCGCGCCTAAAGTCGCGATCACGTCGCCCGCGCGCGAGCCAGACGCGATGCGCGCCGCGGGATCTTCCTCGGCGCCGAGGTAATGCACCTCGAGATGCCCCCGCGCGCGCAGCGCCTCGTACAGACGCCGCGCGGAGACGTCGGCAATCGGCTCCTCGCCGGCCGGATACACGTCAAGCAAGTAGAGCACGTCGGCATCGTCGAATGCCGACAGGAAATCGTCGAATAAATCGCGCAGCCGCGTGTACCGATGCGGCTGAAAGACTGCCACCACCCGGCGCTTGAACGATGCCCGCACCGCGGCCAGCGTCGCGCGGACCTCCGCCGGATGATGCGCGTAGTCGTCGAGCACGATTCGTCCCGCCGCTTCGCCTTTGATCTCGAATCGCCGGCTGATTCCGCCGAACTTGGCCAGCGCCGCCGCCGCGCGCTCGAAACTGATTCCAATTTCCATCGCGACTGCGATCGCCGCGAGCGAGTTCATCGCAACGTGCACGCCCGGCGTCGGTATGTTCACCCGGCCAAGATGCTCGCCATTGCGAATCACCTCGAAGCGAGTCGAAAGGCCGTCGATCACGATTTTCTCGGCGCGCAGATCCGCGTCCTGTGCAACGCCGTAGGTCACCATCGGCTTGCGAATCGACGCCATCAGGCCGCGCACGTTCACATTGTCGATTCCGAGCACCGCAACGCCGTAGAACGGCACCCGATTGATAAAGTCCGCAAACGCCTGCCGTACTCGATCCATCGTGCCGTAGTGATCGAGATGCTCCGGATCGATATTCGTCACCACTGCGATCGTCGGGATCAGCAGCAGAAACGACGCGTCGCTCTCGTCGGCCTCGGCAACCATGAAATCGCCGCGCCCCAGCCGGACGTTGGTGCCCGTATTGCGAATATTTCCGCCCACCGCGACCGTGGGATCGAGGTCTGCCTCTTCCATGATCAGCGCGATCAGGCCCGTCGTGGTGGTCTTGCCATGAGTCCCCGCGACCGCCACGCCGAGCTTGGCCATCCGCAGCAGCTCACCGAGCATCTCGGCGCGCGCGATTACCGGAATTTTCATCTCGCGCGCTCGCGCGACTTCCGGATTCGAAAATTTTATCGCCGACGAGATTACCACCGCGTCGATACCAGCCTCATCCTTCAGATGCGCCGGATGATGGCCCTGGCTGATTTCCGCACCCAGCGACGCGAGCCGCGTGATCGTCGCCGAAGGTTTCACATCGCATCCGCTGACCCGCATCCCGAGCTTCAGGCACAGCTCGGCGATTCCGCTCATGCCTGCGCCGCCGATTCCGACGAAATGCAGCCGCCGCTGACGCGTCAATAGACCATTTGCGAGCAGTTCACTCACGCTGCTGCTTTCTCCGCAACTTCAAAACATATTCTGGCTACGTGGCGAGCGGCGTCCGGATGCGCCGCCTGATGCGCCCGCAGACCCATCTCGTCCAGCCGCGCCGGATTCCGGATCAGCGCGTCAAGCTCGCGCGCGAGATTGGACGCAAGCTGTTCGTCGTCGCGAACTATTATCGCTCCGCCGCGCTTTTCAATCACGCGCGCGTTGTGCAGCTGTTGCAAATCCTTATGGAACGGATAAGGCACAAAAATAGCCGCGCGCGCGCCAAGAGCAATGTCCGTGACCGTCATCGCGCCTGAGCGCGCGATAACCAAATCGGCGCGATGCAGCGCGTCGGCGACGTCGTCGATAAACGGCGCCACCTCCGCCGCGAAGCCCATTTCGCGGTATGCACTCCTCACCAACTCCTCATCCGCCTCCCCGGTCTGGTGGACAACGTTCAAATTTATAACACTTTTTCCGCAGATTTTGAAAGCCCCTACAACACCAATGTTGAGGCGATGCGCTCCCGATGAACCGCCTAAAACAAGGATTTGTAATTGTCCAGCCTCCCGGCGCGATCGGTCAGGATGGTATTGAAACCGGGTCGGATTGCCCGTGACCGCGATTTTAGAAGAACTGAAATAAGCCGCACTGTCACTGAAACCGACGCAGATTTTGTCCGCGAATCTCGACAACATCCGATTCGCCAGACCCGGCCGCGTGTTCTGTTCCATCAACACCAGCGGTGTCCGCGTCATGATCGCCGCCGCACCCATCGACGCCGACGCATATCCACCCGCGCTCACCACAATGCTCGGACGAAAGCGCCTGACCAGCGACAGCCCGAGCCCAATCGCGCGAATAAATTCCACCGACGCGCGCGCCCGCTCGATCACGCTATGCCCGCGAATTCCATGCATCTCGAATAATTCGTAACTGTGCCCGCTCTTCGGCAACCACTTGGCCTCGAGACCCGCGCTCGTGCCGACGAACAGCACCTCGATGTCGGGACGCTCGCGAATCAGTTCCTCGCCCAGCGCGACCGCCGGGAAAAGATGTCCTCCCGTGCCGCCGCCTGCGATTATCACCTTCATCGCACCGCCGGCCGGCGCCCGAGCGCGAGTAGCGCGCCCAACGCCGCCATCGCGATGATGATCGAAGTGCCGCCGTAACTCAGAAACGGCAGCGGCAGGCCTTTGGTCGGGATCAGTCCAATCACCACCGACATGTTGATCAGCGCTTGAATCGAGAGCAGCGCGGTCAGTCCCACGGCCAGCAAGCTCGCGAACGGATCGGGCTCATCGTGCGCGATTCGCATCCCCCGAAACAGAATCACCAGGAACAGCGCGACCACAACCGCCGCCCCGATTAGGCCGAACTCCTCGCCCACCACCGCGAAAACAAAATCGGTGTGCGCCTCCGGCAGATAAAACATCTTCTGGCGGCCCGCACCCAGCCCCACGCCCCACTTGCCGCCTTCGCCGAGCGCGATGAACGATTGCACCAGCTGGAAGCCGGCGCCGCGCGCGACCGACCATGGATCGAGGAACGTCGTCAGCCGCTTCATGCGGTACGACTTCGCCACCGCCTGGAATACCAACAGGCCGATCGCTCCGCTGCCCGCCACCGCAAGATGCTGCCAGCGTGCGCCCGCTGCCCACAGCATCGCGAACAGGATCAGCGCGATCATCACGGTACTGCCGAAGTCCGGCTGCTTCAGAATCATCAGCGTGATCGGCCCGACGATCAGAAAAACCGCCAGCGGTCCGTGCTTGAACTCGCGGATCCGCTCCTGTCGCTTGCTCAGGAACTCGGCGAGGAAAAACACCAGCGCGAATTTCACCAGTTCCGACGGCTCCGCGATCACCGGTCCCAGCCTGAGCCAGCGCCGCGCGCCGCCCTTCATCAGCCCGAGCCCCGGAACGTACAGCAGCGCCAGCATCACGACCGACACGATGAACAACGGCATCACGATTCGACGCAGACCCGCCAGCGAGAATTGCGACAGCAGCATCAAAATGATGAAGCCGGCCACGATGTGCGCCAGGTGAAGCTTGAAAAAATGGAATGCATCGCCCTTCTTCTCGATGCCGAGAAAGTACGTCGTGTTCAGCACCATCAGCAGCCCGAGCAACAGCAGCACCGCCGCCGGCAGCCACAGCCACGGGTCGGGACGCCGATACGTTACCGCGTCAAAGCGCCCGAACCAGCTCTTTATATACGTTGCCGCGTTCCGCATAGTCCTTGAACTGATCGAAGCTCGAGCACGCCGGCGACAGCAGCACGGTGTCGCCCGGCCGCGCCTCGCGCGCCGCATGTTCGACCGCCTCTTTGAGAGTCGCCACCAATTCGATCTGCGTCGCACCTTCGAGCGCCGCCGCCATCTTGTCCCGGGCCGCTCCGTTCAAAATCGCAAGCTTGACCTTCTCGCCGAGCGGCCGCCTCAGCGGCGCGTAATCTCCGCCCTTGTCGAGACCGCCTGCTATAAGGATTATCGGCGCCGCGAGCGCGTCGATCGCCTCGACCACTGCGCCGACGTTGGTTCCCTTCGAGTCGTCGATATAAGTCACGCCGCCATGCGCATGGACGACTTCGATTCGATGCGGCAGGCCGCGAAATGACGCGAGCGCGCGTTCCATTTCTTCCATTTCGACACCAAGCGCGAGCGCCGCTGCCGACGCCGCCATCGCGTTGGATATGTTGTGCCGCCCACGCAGACGAAACCCTTCAAGGCTGATTCGCCCGCGACGCGCGCCATCGAAATCCAAATCGAAAACGATCGCGTTTGACCGATCGTCGAACCAAATCGACGCCCCCGATTCGCCGCGCGCGTGGCCGAAGCCGATCACGCGCGAGCGCACGCGGTTGGCGAGCTTCCAAACATTGGGATCTTCGCGATTCAGAATCGCGTAGTCCGAAGCATCCTGGTTTTCGAACAACCGGGCTTTGGCGCGCCCGTAGTCGGCGAGATCGCGATAGCGATCGAGGTGATCGTCGCTCAGATTCAGATGCACGCCGGCGTGCGGCCGGAATTTCTCGATCCATTCGAGCTGGAAACTCGACACCTCGACGACCGCGACGTCCCACTTGCCATCGACCGCGTCGATTAACGGCGTGCCCAGGTTGCCGCCGATGAACGTGCGCCGCCCCGATGCCTTCAAAATCTCGCCGAGGAGCACCACGACCGTGCTCTTGCCGTTGGTGCCGGTGACCGCGGCGATGGGCGCCTCGAGGAAGCGGTCGGCGAGTTCGATTTCTCCGATTACCGGAATTCGCCGCTCGCTCGCAGCCCGCAGCAGAATCGAATCGCGCGGTACTCCCGGACTGGTGACGACCAGGTCGATGTCGTCCATCCAGCTTGCGTCTTCGGCTCCCAGCTTCAGCGCGCCAGCGGGCAGTTTGCTGCGCTCGACGCCGACAGCGACACGTCGATCCGTCATCACGAGTTTCGCGCCGCGCGAGGCAAGGAACCGCGCCGCGGCGACTCCGCTGACTCCCAGTCCCACCACCATCACGCGCTTGTCCGACAGTTCCATCAACGCAGCTTCAGCGTGCTCAGCGCGACCAGCGCACACACGATCGATACAATCCAGAATCTGATCACGACCAGGGTTTCGGGGATGCCTTGGAGTTCAAAATGATGGTGCAGCGGCGCCATCAGGAAAAAACGCTTGTGCGTCGCCTTGAAATAGTAGCGCTGAATGATGGTTGACGCCGCCTCTGCGACGAACACTCCGCCGGCTATTACCAGCGCGAGTTCCTGCTTGGCCAGCACCGCTACCGTTCCGAGCGCCCCGCCCAGCGCCAGCGCGCCCACGTCGCCCATCATCATCGAAGCCGGGTACGCGTTGAACCACAGGAAGCCAAGCGACGCGGCGAACACCGACACGCAGAAAATCGCAACCTCGCCGACGTTGGCGATATACGGTACCTGCAAGTAGCTCGCGAACTTGATGTTGCCTGCGACATAGGTGAACACCCAGTACGTGAGCGCGACGGTCATCACGGGTCCAATCGCAAGGCCGTCGAGTCCGTCAGTCAGGTTCACCGCATGCGAGCATCCCACGATCACGACCATCGCGAACGGGATATAAAACCACCAGTGCAGATCGGGATGAACGTTCTTCAGGAACGGCACCGTCAGATGCGTGTCGAAGCCGAGATACAGGAACAGCCACGCCGCCGCGATGAACGCGCACGAAAATGACCAGGCCAGCTTGGCCGGGCCGCTCAGTCCCAGCCCTTTGCCGCGCGTGAGCTTGAAGTAGTCGTCGCTGAAACCGATCGCGCCGAAGGTCAGCGTCACGAAGATCGCGATCCAGACGTACGGATTGAGGATGTTGGCGAGCAGCAGCGTCGCCGCCAGCATCGACGCCACGATCAGCAGACCGCCCATCGTGGGCGTGCCGGCCTTCTTCTGATGCGCCTGCGGAACGACCTCGCGAATCGTCTGACCGATACGCAGCGCGCGGAACCGGTCGATCAGAATAGGTCCCAGAGCCAACGACAGCGCCAGCGCCGCCAGCCCGGCCAGGACCGATCGCAGCGTCTGGTACCTGAGCGCATTGAAGCCGGAATAATATTTGTGCAGGGGGTAGAGCAGCAGGTAGAGCATCGCGGCGCTCGCCGAGTATCAACTCTGCCCGCCGCCGAGTTCCGCTGCAATCTCGCGGACCACGACCCGATCGTCGAACGGAAGTACGCGCCCTGCCACCAACTGATAGTCCTCGTGTCCCTTGCCGGCGATCAAAACCGCGTCGCCGGCGGTCGCGATTCTGAGCGCGATGGCGATCGCGGTACGCCGATCCGGCTCCACGATATATCCGCCACGCATCGAAGCAATCGCAAACTTTTTCGGATTTTCGATTCGCGCACGTCCCGCCGCGATCAATCCCTTCTCGACCTCGGCGATTATCGCCATCGGATCTTCGCTGCGCGGATTGTCGGAGGTCAGCACCGGGAGATCGGCGAGCCGTCCCGCAATTTCGCCCATGATCGGCCGCTTGCCGCGGTCGCGGTCTCCGCCGCATCCAAACACGCAGATGATCCTGCCCGCGCCGATGCGACGCAGCGCAGTCAACACCGCCTCCAACGCGTCGGGCTTGTGCGCGTAATCGACCAGCACCGTGACGCCCGGTTTCGCCTGGATCGCTTCGAGTCTGCCGGGGGCCCCCGGGCATCGCCGCACCCCATCCGCCACCGCATCCGATTCGACACCCAGGGCCGCCGAAAGAGCCGACGCGCCCAGGATATTGAGCAAATTGATTTCGCCAATCAGCGGCGAATCGATTTCGATCTTTTTGCCGAGTACCGACAGCGTCGCGCGAAGTCCGCTCAAGTCCGCGTCGAATTTCTCGGGATGCACATCGAGCGAGCGGTCCAGCCCGAAGCTTATTTTCGAGCCCTTGACCGATTCGAGCACCCGTCGGCCGAACGGATCGTCGCCGCGCACCACCGCTACGGTGTCTGCGCGCCGGCTGCGCGGCAGTATCTCGGTGAACAGCCGCAGCTTCGCCGCGAAGTAATCCTCCATCGTCGCGTGATAGTCGAGATGGTCGCGGCCGAGGTTGGTGAACATGCACGCGCGAAAGCTCAGCGCATCGACCCGCCCTTCGGCGATTCCAATCGACGACACTTCCGCCGCCGCGTGCCGCACGCCCTCGCGCTCCATTTGCGCCAGCGCAGACTCGAAGTCGATCGACTCGGGCGTGGTGAGTCCGCTATAGATTTTTTTCCCGGCGATGAAAATGCCGATCGTGCCGATGATCCCGGCGGGCATGCCGGCCGCCTCGAAAATCGACGCCAGGATGTAGCAGGTGGTGGTCTTGCCGCTGGTTCCGGTGATGCCGATCAAATCGACGCGCTCGCTCGGCGCAGCGAAGAAGCGCGACGCGGCCGCGCCCATCAGCAGACGCGGCCGCTCGCTCTGGACCAGGGTCACCGCGGGGCGCGCCATTCCCCCATCCCATCCCGCAACCACCACAGCGCGCGCCCCACGGTTTAATGCATCGTCAATGTTCGCCCGGTTCCTATTTGGATCGCGGGCGGTCGAGAAGTACAAATGACCGGGCCTCGTCTGACGCGAGTCGTAGCTGAGGCCGGTGATTTCCACGTTCAGGTCGCCGTCGATTCGACGGACGTCGAGTCCTTTGAGCAATTCACCAAGTTTCACTTTTCACTTTCGCCCGGCCAGCCCGCCGCCGCTGAAATACGACGCGGGTACGACGCCGGATTGCGTTGCCGCGCCGGCTTCACTGTCCGCGACAATCGGCGCGAGCGTCAGTTTCACCGTCGAATGATTGAGCGGAGCGCCGGCGCCCGGCTTCTGCGCGACCACGTAGCCGCCGCCATGCACGTCGACGTTGACGCGCGAGATTCGCGCCAGCTCCATCGCGCGCCGGAGACTTAAGCCCGCGAAATTGGGGGTCGCCCGGGTCAGTTTCGAACCCGTCAGCACGGGCAGATAGTCGTCCACCGCGGCGGACGCCGCAGCCGCGCTCTTACCGTCGGAATTCCGGCCGGCCGAATCTTTGCCGAAATCGGGCATCGGGATCATGCCGGCAGTATCGTAGGGCTGATGGGGCGCGGTGATATTCAGATCACGAACCGCGCCCTGCGCGATTTCGCTGAACACCGGCGCCGCGATCAATCCGCCAAAATGTTCGTGGCCTACATCGTACAACACGACCAGGATCAACAGCCGGGGATCGTCCGCCGGCAAAAATCCCACGAACGACGAGACGTGGCGATTCTGAAAGTAGGCGCCGTTTTCCGGATTCACCATCTGCGCCGTGCCGGTCTTGCCCGCCACGATAAACCCGTCAACGCGCGCCTTGGCCGCGGTGCCGCCGTCGGACATCACGACGTTGCGCAGCAGGAGGTTCATCTGATGGGCGATATCGGGCGCAATCGCGCGATGCATCACTTGCGGCGTATGGGTTAGGATCGCGCGGCCCTCGGTGTCGTAAGCAGCCCTCACTACATATGGGCGGACGATATTTCCGCCGTTCGCGATCGCCGCGTACGCCACCGCGAGCTGGATCGGCGTGACCGCCACGCCCTGCCCAAAACCGTGATTGGCAAGGTCTATTTCCTTCCATCCCGACGGTTTGCTGAGCAAGCCCGCGGCTTCGCCCGGCAAATCGATTCCGGTGTGCGATCCGATTCCAAATGCGCGCAGTCCTTCGTGGTAGCGGTCCGAGCCGAGCGTCAACGCGATCTTCGCCGCGCCGATATTCGACGACACTTCGATTATCCCGCCGAGATTGAGCCATCCGTGACGGCTGTGATCGTGGATCGTGTGCCGACCGATCGTGAAGTGTCCGTCCTCGCAGTAGAATTGGCGATCGAGCGTGATCGCATGATCGGCCAGCGCGATCGAGCCGAGAATTCCCTTCATCGTCGAGCCCGGCTCGAACGCATCCTCGACCGCCGGGTTGTGCAGACGGTTGTGGACATCGGCTCCGCCGGCGCTGACGTTGGCCATCGCGATCACTTCGCCGGTAAACGGATCGAGCACGATTGCGCTGCCGCGCTTCGCGCCGCTCTGGATTACTTCCGCCGCCAACTCGGTTTCGGCGAGCGATTGGATCGACGAATCGATCGTCAGTTCGAGCTGCGCGCCCGGTGCCGGCGCCTTGAGCGCCATCGGGCTGTCGAAAATCGGATGCCCAAGCGCGTCACGATAGAAGCTCAGCTCGACCGCTTCGCCACGCGCCAGCTTGTCGTATTGCAACTCCAACCCGGAGAGCCCCTGGCCATCCATCCCCGCCAACCCCACCACCGACGCGGCCAGGTTGCTCTCCGGGTAAAACCGTTTGTATTCGCTGATCGTGCCGATACCGTCGATTCCAAGCTCTTGCGCGGCCTGCGCCTTGTCCGGTGACATTCGACGAACAAGCCACACGAAGGGCGCGTCCTTGTTCAGCCTGGATTCGAGCGAAATCGGCAGCATCATCAGAATTGCCGCGAGCTTGGTCCGCTCGGCCGGCGTGCTCGACTCGAGCACGCGCTTGGGCCGCGCGTAAACCGACCGGGTCTCGGCCGATAGCGCGAGCGGCTCGCCGTAGCGATCGACGATCGGTCCGCGCACCGCTGCGAGTTCGGTCCCTCCGGTATGTTCGTGGCGGGCGAGCGAGTTCAATCGCGGCCCATATATTGTGACCAGCACCACCAGGCGGATTACCGCGAAACCGAACAAGGCGGCCAGCGCGAGCGTAAGTGCTCCGATTCGAGTGCGCCGCTGCTTGAACGAATTCTTCATGGGAGCATCACCACCTGCCCGCGTCCGGGCGGCGCAAGATGATATTGCGGCGCGAGCGCGCGCAGGCGATCGTGCGAGCTGAGCTGCGCGGCGGTCAGGCGCA
>CALAOW010000038.1 GCA_937889395.1 uncultured Pseudomonadota bacterium
AATACCAACCGCCTGTGGTTGTTCCTGAACGGTCCCGAACTCGCGCCCCAGAACGCTCGTGGCACCACTCTGCTGCGTTATCGATACGCCGATCCGACTCATGGCGACGACACCTGGGACTGGGAGCCCGGCACGCGGCGCCTGCGCCGTCTGAACGAGGCGCTAAATTCGAGCGCGACCGGCGCGCAGACCTTTGCCCCCGATCACTATTCGGGTTTCAATCCCAAGACCGAACAGTACGACTATAAATTGATTGGCGAGAAGGAGATGCTCGCGGTGGTTGACGCCGAGCATTCACCGGAAATGCGATGCGCCACCGACGGCGGCGGCAGTGCATGCCCCGAGCGTTGGCAGATGCGCCACATGTACATCGTGACCGCCGAGCCGCGGCGCAGCGTTAACAACGCGCTCGATTCCAAGACGGTCATCTACATGGATTCCGAAATGTGGTTCGAGCCGTACATCGATACCTACGATCGCCGCGGCGAGCTGTTCCGCAACAACATCTTCTGGCTCGCGTATCGCGATCGTCCAGTGCCCGACGCGAAAATCGCTATCTATCCTTTCAAGCGCGAATTCGTCGTCGGCTCCTCCTCCACCGATGTGCAGAGCGGCCAGGCAACGATGTGCTACCTGCCCGGCATCGAGACGCCCGAGCGCGAATGCTGGTACATCAACATGGGTGCGGTGGATCGAGCGTTCTTCACCACCGAGGCGATGGTGAAGATGTCCGAAACCGGACACATGTAGTAAGCGGCCGCGAGGCGAGTCGCCTTACGATTCGGAATGCACGACGCCGGCAGGAGCATTCACTCCTGCCGGCGTTTTCTTTTCTCTCACGCGCGGGCGTCGATTGCCGCGGTCTATCTCCACAATATGTAAACTGCCGAGTGGACTGCCGGCAATCGGCTATTTCGCCTCGCCCAGGCTGGTGCCCCTCGGAACGCAAAAGGTAAATTTTATTTGATGCGCAATTAGGCGGATTGACTTCCGCATCCATCTTATTTAATAAGTTTACTTAATAAGAGATTCGTGAAAAATTCATGCTGGCGGGTATTTTTATCGAGCCAAGGGAAAAAACATTTCAAGGTTTTTACGGAGGTTCGAATGCAATTGGAGATGCTGGGGTTTCGCAAAGCGGTCGTCACCGGAGGTATTGCATTGTTGGCGCTGGCGGCCTTGAGCTTGCCGGGGGAGGCAGGCGTCAAGCCGGGTGACTTCATCACTCCGGACAACGCGTCGCAGGTGAAGGATCTTGTTTCGCCGGGCGTGTTCTACAAAGTGCGGCGCGGGATGACGATGAAAATAGTCCCCACCGAGCGCATCGATTGGCCGCCTCCGTACAAGGACGCGACCGAAAAATATTCGTCGCAGGTACAGCTCTCGAAGGATCATCGCACCGTCATCGGCTATGTCGCCGGCCAGCCCTTCCCGCTGATCGACGCGAACGATCCCGACGTGGCCACCAAGGTCGTCTGGAACGCCATGTGGCGTCCGATCAGCAATGACGACTACGATCTGCGCTATTTCGATTGCGACACGGTTTACACTGGCGTCAACAAGCCCTTTTTTGAAATCGCATACGGACAGTTGGGGCACTACGCCGGTTATGACCTGGTCGGCCGAACCGAGGTCGAGCCGATTCCCGTCGATCCCGACTTCAAGATTACCAACCGCCTGTGGTTGTTCATGCTCGGTCCGCAGCTCGCGCCCCAGGACGCTCGTGGCACCAGTCTGCTGCGTTATCGGTATGGCAATCCGACTCATGGCGACGACACCTGGGCCTGGGAGCCTGGCTCGCGGCGCCTGCGCCGTCTGAACGAGGCGCTAAATTCAACCGCGACCGGCGCGCAGACCTTTGCCCCCGATCACTATTCGGGTTTCAATCCCAAGACCGAACAGTACGACTATAAATTGATTGGCGAGAAGGAGATGCTCGCGGTGGTTGACGCCGAGCATTCACCGGAAATGCGATGCGCCACCGACGGCGGCGGCAGTGCATGCCCCGAGCGTTGGCAGATGCGCCACATGTACATCGTGAGCGCCGTGCCGCGGCGCAGCGTTAACAACGCCGAGGCGATCGATTCCAAGACCATCATCTACATGGATTCAGAAATGTGGTTCGAGCCGTACATCGATACCTACGATCGCCGCGGCGAGCTGTTCCGCAACAACATCTTCTGGCTCGCGTATCGCGATCGTCCAGTGCCCGACGCGAAAATCGCTATCTATCCTTTCAAGCGCGAATTCGTCGTCGGCTCCTCCTCCACCGATGTGCAGAGCGGCCAGGCAACGATGTGCTACCTGCCCGGCATCGAGACGCCCGAGCGCGAATGCTGGTACATCAACATGGGTGCGGTGGATCGAGCGTTCTTCACCACCGAGGCGATGGTGAAGATGTCCGAAACCGGACACATGTAGTAAGCGGCCGCGAGGCGAGTCGCCTTACGATTCGGAATGCACGACGCCGGCAGGAGCATTCACTCCTGCCGGCGTTTTCTTTTCTCTCACGCGCGGGCGTCGATTGCCGCGGTCTATCTCCACAATATGTAAACGGCGCCTCCCACCAGCACCAGCACGCCCGGATTGATGTGGCGCCACAGCAAAATCCCGAACACCGCTATTGCGATCGCCAGCGTCTGCACGTTCACGATCGAAAGCCTCGCAATCGCAAACGTCCCCGACGTCATCAGGCCAATCGCGACCGGCGCAAGCCCGCGCTGAATCGCCGTGCGCCACGGCCACCCGCCCAGATGCACCCACCATCGATTGACGAACAACGTAATCACGCAGTCGGGCAGGAAAAATCCGATTCCCACCACCACCATCCCGGCCCATCCCGCCAGCTGATAGCCGATCACAAGCACCATCAACATGTTCGGTCCCGGCGCAACCTGGCCGAGGCTGTAGATGTTGCGGAACTGCGCGTCGGTCAGCCAGTGAAACGTATGCACGGTCATGTGCTGCATCTCGGGCAGCACCGCGGTGCCGCCGCCGACCGCCAACACCGACAGCAGCGCGAAAACCAGGAACAGATGTATCAATCGCGTCATGCGGGTTTCGATCTCAATAGTTAATGACGAAACAAGTGATGGCGCGCGCCGCGATGAAATGGCAAATGCTCGTCCGGCGTGCGCGGTTTTGAGACCTTGGGCCGGTAGAGCCAGACCGATATCGGCCCGAGACCCAGCAGCACCACGAACAGCGGCAATTTAACGAAGCTGACCGCCAGAAACGTCACGAAGATGATCGCGATGTCCGGGAGCTGGCGAAATTGGCGCCGCCCGATCTGCAACGTCACCGCCGACAGCAAACCAACCGCCGCGGCTGCGATCCCCAGCAGGAAACGCTTGACGTCGGGATTGCTGTGATTCGATTGATACAGTATCCCCAGGATCATCACGACGATTCCCCCCGGCAGCAGCATCCCGATGACCGACACCGCCGCGCCGGCCAGCCCGCGCAGATTGTCGCCCATGATGATCGCCATGTTGACGGCGTTGAGCCCCGGCAGCGTCTCACTGATCTCCATCGCGCCGAGAAATCCCTCGTCGTCCAGCCATCCTTCTTCCTCGACCAGGTACTCGCGCAGATAGGCGACCGCGCCGCCGCCGAAGCTGAGTCCGCCCGCGAGGATGAAGATCCTGAAGAGCGTTAGCAGACTCGGATGAAGATCGGGTTCATTCCTCGTGCTTGAGACTGGTGTTTCCGTATCCGTAGATGAGGGCGGTTTTTGTTGTTCCACGCTGCACCCAGTCTGAGGCCCGCGACTGCAGGGCCGTGTAGAAGAACTCGGAAAGCTCGCGCTGCTTGCGCCGCACCGCTTCGGGACTATCGAACTTCAACTGGTAGCCGAACTCCGCCACGATTGGCGTGTTGGTCGTGCGCACCCGCCATATCGCCAGCGTCGCCTTCGCCTCGAGCTTGTGCCCGAAGTCCAGCATCCCGAGATCGACCTGGTATTCCTGGATCGATACGCCGTTGACTACGCTCAGCGCCGCCTTCGGGTTCGCGTCGATCTTCTTGAGCGCCGGAAATGCTTCCGCGGTCGTTTCGAATCGTTGCGTCAATATGATGTTGGGTGTGTCGAGCTCGCAGTTGTGCGAATACACCAGCCGCATCCCCAGCGCACCATCTTTCGGCAGGAGGATTTCCTCCTTGAACTTCAGCGTGTACTCGCACGGCAGCAGTGGGCGCGGATCCACCGCTAGCGCCATTTTCTTTTCCGGATGCCGAAACTTGATCACCAGCTCATGCTTCGCATCGGGCAGACCATGATGATAGAAGGTGCGTTTCCTCAGGATAAAGCCGTGATTGTAGAGCTTGAAGTGCGGCGTGTCGTAGAACACCACTTCGCGCTGATGCGGCTTGACCGATTCGTCGATCTTGCCCAGCTTGATACCGAGTGATTTGGCCGCGTGATGCGCTAACTTCCAGAACTTGTGAAACGCCTTCTCGTCGGGAAACCGCTCCGGCTTCAGCAGCAGCTTGTATTCGCGATACTGAATCTGGTCCGACGGTACGATCGGTTCGTAAAACTTTGAACTTTCGGCCTGCGTACTCATCTATATTTCTTCATCCGCTCGAAACCTTCGCGCCGGGAGTCTCGCAGGTCCGCATCAGGGCCGCCGCCGGCGCATTCCCCCGCATTTTCCAGATCCATTCGAAGTATCAGTCTGGATAGTGAAGGTCAATTATTACCGATTTGCCGGCACGTTCGAAACTGTCACTCAGTCAACTATGAGCATCGCAACACCGCTGTCCGACGCATGCTGCGCGGCGATTCCCGCTCGCCAACCGCGCGAAGTGTCGGAATCGTCATTGATATTGCTTGCTTTGCTGGGGTAGTCTACAAGGCTGTCGATGAACTCACTCGCTATTTCATGCATCGTCGATCAGCCGCGATACCTGATGGCGCAATGCTTCATCTGGGTCAGTTGTCTGCTGGATATCCAGAAGGTCCCGCCGAAGAACGTCTTTGTCCACGTGGCCGGAATAAGGGACCCCAAGTTCATCCCTTGGCTGACATCGCGAGGTGTCAACGTTGTCGCGGTCGCACCCTTTGATCCGCGCAACCCCTACTGCAACAAGCTGCGCCAACTGGAGACTTTTGCCGGAGCGGGCTTCGACTAGGTCATGCTCATGGATTGCGACACCGCTTGGGTAGGATACGCGCCGCTTCCTCGTGGCGAGCCGGTGGCCGGGAAGATCGTCGATAATTGCCGCCCTCCCGAAAATGTGCTCGCCGGCATTTTCCAGGCGGCGGGTTTGGGAGAACCGAATTGGGTCGAGGTATCGATACCCAAGGACGATGGTCACCGTAATTCCGACTGGAATAATTTCAACGGCGGCCTATACATACTTGACGGCCGGTTTGTCGCCGAGCTGAGTCCAGTATGGCGCGCCTGGGCCACTCGGTGCCTCGATCGCCTGGATTTGTTTGGCGAATTCGCCCGCGATCTACTCGCTGGCAGGTCAGATCGCAGCGACGATGCCGGAGTGCCCGCATGGTCGGTTCGGCATCGTCCGGCGAGTCCTCGACGATCAGGACGTGTCGCGACTGGTTCAATCGCCTTTCCTAGAATCGGGAAGAGGCCCCTCGTTCCTACCGACCAGGTGAGCTTCGCCCTCGCGCTCCGGGAACTGGGCGTATTGGGAAGGCAGCTCCCGATCGAATGGAACTACCCAACGTATTCGCCCGTTCTGCCCGACGTGACGCCGCAGATCCTGCATTACTCCCGGCAAGTCGAACCGCCCTTCAAGCTGTGCAAGCCCGGCATCCCCAGCCCCGACCGCGCGATCGATGCCTTAAACGGCAGAATCGAGGCATTTTTCGCCACGCATTCGACACGCTGGGCTGCTGAACCAGTTAAGGCAAGCTGGAAGCGGCAGGTCCTCGACTTTTTTCGCGGCGGATCGCTGACATCGATCCAATAACCTTGGTTGCAACAGCAAGAGCACGCACGCCCAAGCTCCCCGACGTTATCGGAATCGGGCCGCCGCGCACCGGTTCGACCTGGTTGCATCGCGTGCTCGAAGGGCGCGTGGATCTGCCCTACCGGGTCAAGGAGACCCAGTTTTTCAGCAATTACTACGACAGGGGCATCGACTGGTACGCGCGGCATTTTCGCTACGCAACCGGCGGGCGGCCGATCGTCGAGATTTGCCCTACTTACTTCTTTAAGACCGAGGCGCTCGAGCGGATCAAGGTCCACATCCCGAACTGCAGGATCGTCACCACGTTGCGCGATCCGGCCGATCGAGTCTATTCGGTTTACAAGATGCTGCGTCATTTCGGAAATGTGCGTAGTGGAACCTTTGACCAGGTCTTGAAAACGTGGACGAATCTGGCCGGAGGCAACCGCTACGCGCCCATTCTCGAGACATGGTTCGAGAGCTTCGGCCGCGAAAACGTCCTGGTCACTTTGTATGATGAATTGCGCGCGCACCCGCAGTCGTATCTGGATCGGGTCACCGATTTCATGGGCGTCGAACGGATTGCACTTTCCGCGTGGCCTGAAATCGGCGACGATGTGCATTCGTTCGATCGCGCGCCGAAAAATCGCAGACTCG
>CALAOW010000039.1 GCA_937889395.1 uncultured Pseudomonadota bacterium
CTTTTCTTAACACTGGGTGCAGGGGTCACCCCTGGCCGTGGCGACGGCAGCGCAGTATTAAGCCGTTGGCAGTGGCCGCGCGCGACAACGGAGCGCGGCCTTAACGGTGGGTGCAGGGGCCACCCCTGCCTTGTTCAAATTTCGCGGGCGCGTTACTTACTAGAGTCATGGATATTGGAAAAGTCGGAATATGGTTCTTCCTCGACGCGATGCCCGCGGCGGACACCGCCGAGTTCGCCAAACTGGTCGAGAAGCTCGGTTACAAGGCGCTCTGGATCCCCGAGGCCGTCGGCCGCGAGCCGTTCGCGCACGCCGCGTATCTGCTCAGCCATACCGATCGCCTCGCCATCGCAACCGGCATCGCGAACATCTGGGCCCGCGACGCGGTTACGATGGCGGCCGCGTCGAAAACCGTCGCCGAACTTTCCGGCGGCCGCTTCGTGCTCGGCATCGGCGTCAGTCACAAGCCTCTCGTCACCAACCTGCGCGGCCACAACTACGAGAAGCCCTACAGCTACATGAAAGAGTATCTGCCCAAGATGAAGAACGCGCTCTATTTGGCGCCGGCGCCCAAAGAGCCGGTGCCCGTGGTGCTCGCCGCGCTGCATCCCAAGATGCTCGCGCTGTCGGCGGCCGAGGCCAACGGCACGCACACCTACTTCGTTCCGCCCGAGCATACCGCAAAAGCACGCGCGCAAATCGGACCGAACGCGATGCTATGCGCGGCGCAGGCCGTCATCCTCGAAACCGACGCCGCCAAAGCTCGCAAAGCAGCGCGCGAATACATGAAGACCTACGTTCCGCGCCTGCCCAACTACACCAACAACCTCAAAGCGCTCGGATGGGCTGACAAGGAATTCGAAAACGGATGCTCCGATCGGCTGGTTGACGCAATCGTGGCGTGGGGCGCCGAGGACAAGATTCGCGATCGCATCGACGCGCACCTGAAGGCCGGCGCCTCTCACGTTTGCATTCTGCCGCTCCGCGCCGACGGCTTGCCGCAGCCCGACCTTCGCGCTGTCCAGGCGTTCGCTCAACGCTGAGGAGTGTCATCGATGCGCCAACTTTTTTCCAAATTGCCCGTTCTGGTCCTCGCGATCGCTGTCGCCGGATGCGCGTCGCAAGGCGAGCAGCAGGCCGGGCAGGCCGAAGCCGCGGCAGCCAAGGCGGATGCAGCCGCCACGCACGCCGAACAGTCTGCGGCCCAGGCAACCGAAGCCGCAAACAAAGCGACCGAGGCGGCAGATCGCGCGACCAGGGCCGTCGAAGATGCGACCCGGGAAATCAACCGCGTCGCCGATCATCTCGATCAAATGGAACGAGACCGCGAAGCGGCAACTCACGGGCGCCGGGTTTCGCACGTGACGAAGTCGGCCAGGAAGGCTGCGCCGGGGGCAATTGCGGCCTCCGCGTCGGCGTCTGCGTCTTCGAGCGGTGCCCCGGCGGCGGAAGCCTCGGCGTCGCCTGGCGCGTCCGCCGCCGCATCCGCGACTTCCGACGGCGTCACGTCATCGGCCGTGGCGCCAGCGGCGATAGTGCCGCCGCCGAAGAAATAGCGCGCAACGGCCGAACGCAGTGGCTGAGCCAATCAAATCGCAACCAGCCCGCACGCCGACCGAAGCCGACATTCGCGCCGAGAATCTCACTCCGCAAGTCCGCCGCCACACCTGGATCAATATCGCGGGTCCGCTCGCCGCCGTTTTTCTCGGAATTTTCGCGGCTGCGATGTACCTGCGGCCCGTCGGTGTCCTCCGAGGGATTCAGATCTCGCGCCTGGGATGGTCCGGGGTAACGCAGAACGATCTTGCGCTCAAGGACGGCCTCATCACTTATTTGATCACCGGCGGCTATTCGGAAATGGAGCCGGTCGTGATGATTCACGGGCTCGGTCCGAACGCCGCGCTCGTGTGGCGCGGGATCATACCGCCGGTGGCAGACGCGCACTACAAAGTGATCGCGCCCAACCTGCCCGGCTTCGCCTCATCCGATCACAAGCAGGTCAATTATTCGATCGCGCACCAGGCCGAGGCGGTCGCGCAGATGATCGACGAGATGAAGCTCGATCACGTCAACCTGGTCGGCAACGATCTCGGCGCCGACGTCGCGCTCTACTACGCCGTCGAGCACCCCGGCAAAGTCGAACGGATGGTCCTGGTGTCGGGCGGTCTGGTGGGTGCGCGCGGCGCCGAAAAGCTTCGCAAGGGGATGCTGCCGACGACGCCCGACGCGATCCGCGCGCAGGTCGAGGCGAGCTTCTTCGATTTGCCCCCGATGCCTGAATTCATTTACCAGCGCATGATGGCTGAACTCAGCAGCGACCTTCAGGCCGAGACCGACATGATCAATTCCGTGCCCCGCGACGAGGCGCACATCCGCTCCAAAATAGGCCAGGTCTTCAACACGCTCACGATCATAATCTGGGGCGCGAAAAATCCGTTCTTCTCGGCCGCCGAAGGCGAGGCGCTGCACGCTGCGATGCCCGGTTCGGCCACCGTCGTGTTCAAAACCTCCGGCGCCTACCCTCAACTCGAGCATCCCGACGATTTCGCCGAGTCGCTGATCTTTGTAATCAAGCAAGAAGAAGGCGGCCGCTAGCAGGAGCGGCTTGCGCGGCGCGCGGTCGTCTGCGATAAGCGATTTGAATTTTAAGCCCGCGAGGAATCGACGACGATGAAGCTCTACAACATGAATCTCTCCAACTTCGCCACCAAGTGCCGGCTCGCCATCTACGAAAAGGGACTCAAGATCGAGATGGCGCCGATTCCGGGCGGCGATCTCCACTCCGCCGAATACGCGAAGGTCAACCCGCTCGGTAAAACCCCGGCGCTCGACGCCGACGGCCTGCTCATCCCCGAGTCCGAGGTCATCAACGAGTACCTCGAGGACAAGTACCCGACTCCGCCGCTGCTTCCCAAGAGCCCCGAGGGCCGCGCCAGAGTGCGAATCCTGACCCGATTCCACGACCTCTACCTCGAGCCTCCCCTGCGTGCGTTGTTCGGCCAGATGGATCCGAAAACTCGCGACGAAAAGCTCGTCGGCGAGAACGTGACCGACTTCAAAAGCCGCCTCGACCAGCTCGAAAAGATGCTCGCCGGCGGCGGCTTCGCGTGCGGCGCCGACTTCACTCTCGCCGATTGTGCGCTCGCGCCCACGATGTTCTTCGTGACCAACCTGATGCCGGCGTTCGGGGTCATGCCGCTCGACGGACATCCGAAACTCGCGGCCTGGTGGACCCACGTCCAGTCGCGCCCCTCAGTAAAGAAGGGTCTCGGCGAGATGGGCGAAGCGCTGACTGTGATGCAGCGCGGCGGCGGCATCCACTGAGGATTCGTCTCGCGATTTTTCATCGCTCGAAAAAAAGCGGAAGCATCCGCCACGATGCTTCCGCGATCGTCACACCACGAGGATGAACTGACTATGGCTTATCTCGAGCGCGATGGCGTGCGCATCTACTACGAACAACGCGGCGCCGGGCCCGCCGTTCTGCTCTCGCACGGCTACAGCGCCAGCGCGCGCATGTGGCAAGGTCAGATGGAGGCGCTGTCGGACCGCTACCACCTGATCGCCTGGGATATGCGCGGCCACGACCGCTCCGACTCGCCCGACGATCCGGCGCTCTATTCGCACGAAGCCACCATCGCCGATATGGCCGCGCTGCTCGACGCTTGCGGCGCCAGTCGCGCCGTCATCGCCGGCTTGTCGCTGGGCGGCTTCATGTCGCTGGCGTTTCATCTGGCGCATCCCGCGCGCACGGCAGCGCTGATGCTGTTCGACACCGGCCCAGGCTACAAGAAAGCCGATGGGCGCGAGGGATGGAACCGTCTCGCGGAAAGCAGGGCCATGGCGTACGAGAAAGAAGGACTGGCTGCGGCCGGCGCCGGCGCCGAAGTGACCGTTGCCCGCCATCGCAGCGCGCAGGGCCTGGCGCATGCGGCGCGCGGGATGCTGGCGCAGAAGGACGGCCGCGTGATCGAGTCGCTCCCGGCAATCACGGTGCCGACGCTGGTGCTGGTCGGCGAAAACGACACGCCGTTCCGGCCATCGGCCGATTACATGTCAACAAAAATCCCCGGCGCGCAGAAAGTGATCCTCGCGCAAGCGGGTCATGCCTCCAATATCGATCAGCCCGCCGCGTTCAACGCCGCCGTGCGCGCATTCCTCGATCGCGTGACTGCGTAGCCGCAATCGCCCGGAGTCAGCTTGACAACTTTTCGCTGACCTTCTGGAGAACTGCGCTGCGAACCGGCATTATATAGATAGGTCGCTGACACCGCCTGCACGATCCGATTGGCGACAAGTTTGCAAAACTGATTGGTAAGGAGGCTGCTCCGAGAATCCTCGAAGGACCGACGCAAGAATGGCTGTTCCTCCGCTGTCTGAAGTTAATCGCAACCTGTTCAACAAGCTGATCGATCATCACATCCGCTTTACGCTGGCCAAGCGGCGGGTCGAGTTGTCCAAGCACGACTGGTATCGCGCGACGGCGCTGGTGGTTCGCGACATGCTGGTCGAAAAAATGCTGGCGACGCGCTTGCGTTTCGATCGCGGCAATTCCAAGAAGCTCTATTATCTGTCGCTCGAATTTCTGATCGGCCGCTCGCTGGAAAACAACCTCTTCAACCTCGGCATCATCGACTCGTGCCGCGATTTTCTGGCCGAAAACGGAATCGACCTGCAGATCCTGCTCGATGAGGAGCCGGATGCGGCGCTCGGCAACGGCGGCCTGGGCCGGTTGGCTGCATGTTTCCTCGATTCGCTGGCGACGCTCGATCTGCCCGGCTACGCGTATGGAATCAACTACGAGTACGGACTGTTCCGCCAGGAGATTCGCGGCGGTTACCAGGTCGAGCGGCCGGATTCATGGCAGCGCGAAACCTCGCCGTGGCTGGTGGCGCGCCCCGAGCAGTCATGCCGGATCCCGGTTTACGGGCGAATCGAGCACCGCATCGATCGCAACGGCGAATACAATCCGGCCTGGGTGGATTGGCGCGTGTTGGTCGGGGTGCCGTCCGATCTGCCAATCGCGGGATTCGGCGGGCGCACGGTGAACTTCGTCCGCCTGTATTCGGCCGGCGCGTCGGATGAATTCGACATGCAGATCTTCAACGCCGGCGATTACATGAAGGCCGTCGAGCAGAAGATGCTTTCCGAGACCATCTCGAAAGTGCTGTATCCATCCGACGCGATGGCTGCGGGCCGCGAGCTCAGGCTGCTGCAGGAATATTTCTTTGTGGCCTGCGCGGTGCACGACATAGTACGGGGATTCGTCGCTCGTGGTGAAGACTTCAGTGCTTTCCCGTCGCAAGTGGCTATTCAGCTGAACGACACGCATCCCGCATTGACTATTGCGGAGTTGATGCGCATTTTCATCGACGAGTACGATCTCGAGTGGGCCGTTGCGTGGGAAATTACGCGCGCCTCGGTCGCATATACGAATCACACTCTTCTGCCGGAAGCGCTGGAACAATGGCCGGTGAGCCTGCTCGAACGAGTCGTGCCGCGCCATCTGCAGATCATTTACGAGATCAATCGGCGCTTTATGGCGGACGCGGCTACGGTCTGGGGCGGCGATCCCGAACGCCTCAAGCGCGTATCGATCTTGCAAGAGGGCTACGAAGCCCAAATCCGCATGGCGCATCTGGCGATCGTCGGCAGCCATTCGGTGAACGGCGTGTCGAAGTTGCACACCGAACTCGTCAAGACGCGCTTGGTGCCCGACTTTTATCAACTCTGGCCGCAGAAGTTCAGCAACAAGACCAACGGCGTCACGCAACGGCGATGGCTGTTGATGGCGAATCCGGGCCTTGCAAGCCTGCTCGACGCGACGATCGGGGCGGGATGGGCGACGGACCTCGCGCAGTTGAGCGCGGTCGAGAAATTCGCGGACGACGCCGAGTTTCAGAGCCAGTTCAGAGCAATCAAGCGCGCCAACAAGGAGCGCTTGGCCAGAATCGTCAATCGAATCGCCACCGTGGACATCGATCCGGCCGCGATGTTCGACATCCAGGCCAAGCGCATCCACGAATACAAACGTCAGCTCCTGATGGCGCTGGGAATCGTGCATCAGTACCTGCGGCTGGTGGATGACGGCGTCGAACCGCCGGTGCCGCGCACCTACCTGCTCGCGGGCAAGGCGGCGCCCGGCTATTGGGCTGCGAAAATGATCATCAAGTTGATCAACAGCCTCGGTCAAGTGATCAACAACGATCCGAAAACACGCGAATTGATCAAGGTCGCCTTCCTCCCGGATTATCGGGTCTCACTCGCGGAAAAAATCATTCCGGCTGCCGACGTTTCCGAACAGATTTCCACCGCCGGCCGCGAAGCATCCGGCACCGGCAACATGAAGTTCGCGATGAATGGTGCGCTGACGGTGGGGACTCTCGATGGCGCGAATATCGAGATTCGCGAAGCCGTCGGCGCGGAAAATATATTCATTTTTGGCCTGACCTCCGATCAGATCGAGGAACTCACGTTGAAGGGTGGATACCAGCCGCGCGCCTACTACGAGGCTGACCCGCGACTCAAGCGGGTGCTCGATGAGTTGGCGTCCGATCGCTTTTGTCCCGGCGAGCCGGGGCTGTTCAGGTGGGTTCGCGACGGGCTGGTCAGCCACGATGACTATTTCCTGATGGCGGATTTCGGCTCGTATGTAGATATCCAGTCAGAGGTATCGACTGAGTATCAACATCCGGAGGTCTGGACGCACAAGGCTATACTCAATCTCGCGCGGATTGGCGCGTTTTCGAGCGATCGGGCAGTTGCGGAATACGCTCGCGAGATATGGCATCTCGGCCAATCATGACTTGACCGGCGGCGCTCGAGGGAGATCAAAGATCGCCGACGCGGCGCAACTTTTCGGAAACTTCCTTCATCACTGTCTGAGGCACGCGGCCAAGCGGCCGAAGCAACCGCCGGAGATCAATCGCGCGGGACTGATCGATCATGACCTCGCAGGCGCGAGCGTTGCCAGCCATCCTTTTCGGCAGCTCAACACGCAGGACGTTCTCTCCAGCCAGCCGGGTTGTGCAGGGAAGGATCCACGTGCTCGGATGGTCCGTCTCATTCAGGAGGTCCGACTGGACCACGACAACGGGCCGGACCTTTCCAGGCTCACTACCGCGGCGAGGACTCAGGTCCGCCGCCCAGAGCTCGCCCCGCCGCGGTGAGCGGTCAGGCATCTTCGAGGCCGTCGCCCACCAACGGATCCAGTTCCCGCACCTCCTCGAGAGCGGAGGATCGCACGCGCGCCGAAGCCACCCGGAATTGCCGGCGAAGTTCCTTTCGCGAAATGGATTCTTCCAGCAGCCTGAGCGAGCGGCGAATGACTTCTGTATTGGACGGGGCCTTGAGCAGCCGGCGCAGCCGCAGGACTTGTGCGTGCTCCGCCGCTGCCAAGGTGAAAGACGATTTCCGTGCGGTATTAGACTTCATGCTTATCTCATACCTCGAACGCATCCTGGGCGCAAATGCAATGCCGACATGCAACGATAGCCCAGGCGGCGCTCGAGCCGCGCGCAAAGTAACCCCTCAGGCGTCTGCAATCAGCCTCAAGCCCAGCCTCACCGCGGCGCCGTTGGGACAATGTGGTCACATCGCGCCAGGGCGAAGGACGATCGCCTAAGTTTGCTTCCGGACCGGCCGCAGAATTTTTTGCAGCCATTCGTTGCCGATCGGGCCGGTCATCGACGGGCTTGTGCCACGCGACGGCGCAGGCTTAGGGGTGGCACGGTGGCCGCTAATCTGCACGACGTGAATGCGGTAGAAGAACGGCGCCAGCGGGCGCTCTGTATCGTGCAAAATCGTTTTCGCGTAACCGGGCTCCCACCAGATGGCGTTGCGTTGCTGGAGTTTGATGCGGGCGTATTCGCGAGCGCCCCGCCATTGGGGGATATTTGGCAGTTCCTCGTAGCGACCGAAGACGATGACGCTCACCCACTGCTGCGGACTTACCACCTCGTCTGCTTCGACGCAGACCTTGGGGTTAGCGCGCATCCACTCGATCTTTTGCCCGAAGGTGGAGAAGCTATATAGGTATTCATTGTCGTAGGCGAAATAGAACGGCACGACGTATGGCTGGGCCTTGTGGGCGCACGCCAGTCTCCCGAGATGCGCACGGGCCAGCAGCTCCAGACTCTCCTGCTTGCTCATTTCCTGGATCAACACGACTATAATTTTCCCAACGACTAGCGATTGTCGTGCCACGGGAGATTGGAAACTTCGCGAAAGTTTTTCATCAAAATTCTGACGCATTCCGAGTGGGAGACTGTATCCTCTCGGCGTCGGGGCGGTGGAGTGTATCCAGTCGCGCCATCTGTTGCCGCTCAAGGAGTCACCTTCGGATGCTTGAGCGGGGCGGGATTGTTTGCGATCTATGCGATCTAGAGGTGATCCTTGGCAGGCAGATTGCACGACGGAGTTCCGAAGAAACGATCAGGTTGCATTGAAAGAGGCATTAAAATTGAGCGCCGCGGCCACTGACCCGTTCAGCGGCCTTAGTAGCGACGAGGCGGCGCGGCGCCTGAAGAGGTACGGGCCGAACCGCCTTGTGCGCGCATCGCGCGGCGCTGCAATCCTGGCATTTATCAGAACCGCCGCGGACCCGATGGCAGT
>CALAOW010000040.1 GCA_937889395.1 uncultured Pseudomonadota bacterium
GAAACAATGAAGACTCGGACTGCCATTCGGACTCTGAAGAAACCCGATTCGCTGGAACCCTTTCTCGCAATTCGTACCGAGCGGGAGTACGACGCGGCGGTCGAGCGCCTCAACTCGCTGGTGGACGACGTTGGCGACCATCCCAAAGACCCGCGTTATCGCCTGATCGAAACCCTAAGCGTGCTGATCGAGGCATACGACCGGGAGCATCACGGCCTGCCGGAAGCTTCCGGCATCGAGGTGCTTCGCTTCCTGATGGAGCAGCACGGCCTCACTCAAAAGGACCTGCCCGAGGCCGGCAGCCAGGGCGTAGTCTCCGAAGTCCTGGCTGGCCGCCGCCGTCTCAACGTGCGGCAAATTCAGGCTCTTGCCGCGCGCTTCGGAGTCGATCCAGGGGTCTTTATAGATGCGAGCGAGAGCGTTTCTCGTCAGCACGCGGAGCGAATGATTCACTGATCCAAGGTGGTTCTGATTTGGTCGGGGTGGCCGGATTTGAACCGGCGACCACTCGCACCCCAAGCGAGTGCGCTACCAGTCTGCGCCACACCCCGACGCGTCGAACATTATATATTCGCTTCCGACAAGACCACACCCGCGCACGTTTTTTCAGTATTAAGATTCTCCCGTGCGTTACAGCACACCCGCCGGATCAGGTTTTTTTCTTCGGCGCGACGCGCGGACGCCATTGCACGAACGATCGCATATCGACCTGAAACGTCCAGGCGCTTTTCGACTGATCGATCAGGTGCACGATCTCGTCGCATATCGCGGCGGGCGGAACCAAGTGCGACGGATCCACGTCGGGCATCGACTCCCGCACTCGCGCACTGTCCACGGCGCCGTCCACGTCGAGCGCGGCAGCATGCACGCCGAGATGCATGAACTCGTAGGCTACGGACTCCGCGATCGCGCGCTGCGCCAGCTTCGACGCGTTGTAGGCGGAGTATTGCGCCGGTCCGCTGCGCGACTCCGATCCCAGCACGAAAATCACGGTGCCGGCCTTGCGCTCGGCCATCTTGCCGATGACGGCTTGGGTGCAGAAGAACGGTCCGTATGCGTTCACCTTGAGCTGGAAGTCGAAATCCTCTTCGGTAATTTCGGTGAAGCGCTTGCGCAGGTACGCGCCCGCGTTGTTGATCAACACGGAGATCGGTCCGAGCTCGCGTTCGACGATCTCGACCGCGGCGACGACCTGATCGCGGCGCGAGACGTCGGTCGGCGTCACGACTGCCTTGCCGCCATTGGCGCGAATTAATTCGGCGGTTTCGTCGAGCTGCGACTTGGTGCGGGCGATCAGCCCGACCGCGTAGCCTTCTTTTGCCATTCGAAGCGCGATGTCGCGGCCGATGCCGCGGCCTGCGCCGGTTACCAATGCGACTTTTGCTTCCGCCATAGCGCGGAATCTTAGCCGCTGGCGGCGATCGTGCAAACCTCCGCGCAAGTGCTTGCGGATTTCACCTTGGCACTCGACGGATCGAGTGGTAGGGTCGAACTATGAGGTCCACGCGGCCGGCGCGATTGTTCGTTGCAATATTCGGAGCGCTCGCGATGACCGTTCTTGTGAGCGCGCGCGCCGCATTTTCGCAGGATGCCGAGGATTCCGCCGCCGCGGCCGATGTCAGTTGGGAAGGGCCCGGGCGTTCCCTCGATCCCGCCCTCGATGGGGATGCGGAAACGGGCGACAAGGTCCTGGAGATTCCCCAAGTGGCGTGCGCCGACGACGGCGTATCAGTTCCCTGCGCCGACGGCAGCGATGAGGACGCCGACGCCATCAACGCACCGTCGCCGGGTGCGCCGCCAACGCTCGATGACGACACGGCAGACGCTCGATCGCCCAATCAGGATTGGGGCACGCTCGACGATTACCAGAACGAGCCAGCTTACGGGGTCCCATACGCAGTGTATTCTTACCGAATGACTGTCGCGGTGGGGACGATGAATAGACCGTCGCCGTCTCCCGCGTCGGCCTACGTGCCGATGAGCAGCCCGCTGACTCAGGCCGCGCGCCCGCCGCTGAATCCCGGCCCGTGGATGATTTCTCCTTCGATGTCCGCGTTCAGCCACCCGGCGGGCAGTCCGATGATGGGGATGACGATGTCGCATCCGTCGTTCGGATTCCCTCATTAACGGCGCTTCGCGAGCCGCTTCGTTTACGCAGAGTTCACGCGCTATTATCTTGGCCCCATCGCACCGCTATCGACGGCGATGGCCGGACGGAGATTTGTCATGCTGATAGCGGTTGACGTCGGCAACACCGATACCGTGATTGGAATTTACGAAGGCGAGCGCTTGCGCAATCACTGGCGCATCTCGACCGTTTCCAATCGCACCACCGATGAGCATGGCGCGCTACTCAGCACTCTTTTGGCGGCGGTGGGGCTCGAGGGCAGCCTCAAGCCTGAAGGGGTTGCGATCGCGTGCGTGGTCCCCCCCCTCAACCAGGTGATGGAGCAAGTCGCCGAGCGCTATTTCCATTGCGCTCCGCTGATGGTGGGGCCTGGAATCAAAACCGGCATGCCGATCCTCTACGAGAATCCCAAGGAAGTGGGAGCAGACCGAATCGTCAACGCGGTCGCCGCCTACGAGCGCTACGGATGCGCATCTATCGTCGTCGATTTTGGCACCGCGACCACGTTCGACTACGTGACCGGCAAGGGCGAGTACGCCGGTGGTGCGATCGCTCCCGGCCTGGGCGTCTCGATGAACGCGTTGATCGAGCACGCGGCGAAGCTGTATCGCGTCGAGCTGGTTCGCCCGCGCGAAGTGGTCGGCCGCACCACGGTCGGCTCGATTCAGTCCGGGCTGATCTTCGGCTACACCGCCCTGGTGGACGGGCTGGTCGGGCGCATCCTGAAGGAGCGCGGCGAAAAGGCGCGCGTCATCGCGACCGGCGGTCTCGCCGAGCTGATTGCGCCCGAGAGCGAAACAATTGAAGAAGTGGACGAGTTTCTGACATTGAAGGGACTCAGGCTGATCTTTGAGCGCAACCGGCGCTAGTTTTTGAGGGACGTTTGATGAGCAAGCCCGGGCGAGTCGTGACCGATTCGATGATCGGTCTCAAGATGCCGGATTACTCGCGGATCTCACCGCGCGTTGCGACCGTGCTCGGGCGCAATCCGAGTCCATTTACGGGACCCGGCACCAACACCTATATAGTGGGCACCTCGAAGCGGCCGCTACTGCTCGACACGGGCCAGGGCGTCGCGATATACGCCGACCTGCTCGAAGCGGCGCTCAAGGAACTCTCCGGCAGTATCGAACTCGAACAGGTCGTCCTGACTCATGCCCACGTCGATCATCTGGGAGGTGTGCGCCAGGTGATCGAAAGATTCGGCGAGATGGAAGTATCGAAGATGCCGTGGGAGGGGCACGACGCTCCCGCGGGCGCGATTTCCGCGATCGGCCACGACGCCGTAGTTCACACCGAAGGCGCCACCCTGCGCGCGATATATACTCCCGGGCACTCGCCCGATCACTTGTGCTACTATCTCGAGGAAGAGCGCGCATTGTTCACGGGGGACGTCGTGCTGGGCGCAGGTACTACAGTCATTCCTGACGATACTGGCGATCTCGGCGAGTACATGGATTCGCTCAGGCGCTTGCTCGCGCTCGATATCGAGACGATTTATCCCGGGCACGGCCCGGTCATCCGCAATCCCAAAGAGAAGATCGGCCAATACATCGCGCATCGCGAATTGCGCGAACGCCAGGTGCTCGATGCGCTCGCGCACAGTGCGGGACCGCTCGAGGCGATGGCGATCGTGAAGAAGATCTACGTTGACGTTCCTGAGTATCTGCATCTTGCCGCTGCAAGCTCGGTCCGCTCTCATCTGCGAAAGCTCGAGCGAGAGGGCCGCGTGGTGGAGCATGAAAAGCGCTGGAGTGCTAACTAGCAAAGCGCGGGAGCATCACGCTTTTGGCGCATCGATCGCCGCGATGCTGCTCGTTCTGTTCGCCAGCGCGCTCGCGGCTGCGCAG
>CALAOW010000041.1 GCA_937889395.1 uncultured Pseudomonadota bacterium
GGCAAACTCGACGTCCTCAATTCCGCCGCCGATCTGTTTCATTGGAAGGGCGCCCGCCGCATTATCCATCAGCTCTCGGGACAGCTCTCGATGGGCCAGGTGACTGCGAATCAGGCGGTCAAGCGGCTCGACGACTTGTATTCGAATCAGAAGTACAGCGAGCTCGATCTCGGCGAGGCGCTGCAGACGCTTTCGATTCGCGCCAATGAAACCGCGATGCCCGATGCGCCGGTGAAGAGCGCGAAGTAAACCCCTTCGACTTTCTCATCTGAGGCGGTCTCGTCAGGGGCCGCCCCTTTTTTTTCGCTACACGCTCTGAACGATCGAGCTTGAAACGCCACGTCCGCGGTCCTAGCCTAATTCGCGGGACATCCACGTGAACGCACCGCCATTTCTGCTGGAAAAAGTTCTCCGCGCCACCGTTGGCGTTCACTCGCACATCCCATCGACGCATGTCTCGACCGCGATTGGCCTTGGCACCGACCGCCGCGGCACCGGCACGGTAGTCAGCCCCGACGGACTGATCCTCACGGTTCACTACCTGTTGCTCGGCGCGCAAAACGTGATCGTCACGATGCCCGGGGGCGAGCAACTCGAGGCAAAGATCGTAGGCAAGGATTACAGTACCGGACTCGGCCTGCTGAAGATCGATCGCGACAAACTCCCCTGCGTGGAAGTCGCGTCGTCGGAAAAATGCGTCGTCGGGCAGGAGGCGTTCACTGTCGCGAGTCTCGGCGGCGAGAAGCGATGCGCTGATTGCGGCATCATCACGTATCTCGGTCCCTTCGACGCGGTCTGGGAATTCGTGCTCGACAAGTGCGTCTGCGTCACCGCCTCGGCGCTGAACATCGGGATGAGCGGCGGACCGATCTGCAATCTTCAGGCGCAAGTGGTGGCCGTTTCATACTTGAACTTCGCCGAGTTGAGCCGCGCGATTCTTGGCGTGCCGGGCGAATGTTTCCTCGCCATCCGCGATGAGTTGATCAAACATGGCCGGCGCACCACCGCCGCACCGCGCGCCTGGCTCGGCGTGCTCTCATACACGCTGCGCGACCACGTTGTGATCGCGGGCGTGATGCCCGGCGGTCCGGGTCAAAAAGCCGGCCTGCAACAGGGCGACCTGGTTATTTCGATCGATGACACCGACGTGAACGAAAGGCGGGTTCTCTACGAGGCGCTCCGCAACCATCGGCCCGGCGAGAACGTCAATCTCAAGGTCCTGCGCAACGGTCGCGTTTACCAGCTCGATATCTCCGCCATCCGCGTCGAAGATTACTTCGCCTAGTTTCCCGGTCCGTCGCGCGAGATCCTTCGCTGCGCTCAAGATGACACAAAAAAAGTGCGCGGCCGCCTCTTTCCCCCCTTACCGGTTCTAACAGGGCGAAGCCCGCATCTTTGTTTTAACAGTGGGGCAGGGGTCACCCCTGCGCTACACATCCTTGAAAGCAGCTTTCTTCTGCGAGGCCTCGATCGCCGCCTGCGCCGCCGCCAGCCGCGCGACCGGAATCCGATACGGAGAGCACGACACGTAATCCAGCCCGAGGCGATGGCACAGCTTGACGCTGGCGGGATCGCCGCCATGCTCGCCGCAAATCCCGATCTTCAATTTCCGGTTCGCCTTGCGCCCGCGCTCGATCGCGATTCGCATCAATTCGCCGACTCCGACCGGATCGAGCTCCGCGAACGGGTCCTTCTTGTAAACTCCGGTGCGGATGTAGTCGGGAAGGAATTTCCCCGAGTCATCGCGCGAGATTCCATACGTCATCTGCGTCAGATCGTTGGTCCCGAATGAAAAGAATTCCGCGACCGCGCCGATCTGATCCGCAACCACGCACGCGCGCGGCACTTCGATCATCGTGCCAATCGTGAATGGCACCTTGATGCCGCGTTCCTTGAACACCGCGGCCGCCACTTCGCGAATCTGCGCCGCCAAAATGTCGAATTCCATCCGCTCGCCGATCAGCGGCAGCATGATTTCGGGCATCGCTTTGACGCCTTGCTTGCGCAGCTCGCACGCCGCCTCGATAATCGCGCGCGCCTGCGCCTGGTAAATCTCGGGGAAGCTGATTCCCAGCCGCGAGCCGCGATGCCCCAGCATCGGATTGACCTCGAACAGGCTCTCGCGCACCTGCTTCAAGTGCTCGAATGTGGTGCCGATTTTGGCGGCCAGGTCGCGCAGCTCGCCGTCCTCATGCGGGAGAAATTCATGCAACGGCGGATCCAGCAAACGGATCGTGACCGGCAATCCCGCCATCGCTTTCAGGATTCCGATGAAGTCCTCGCGCTGCATCGGCAGGATCTTTTTAAGCGCGCGCCCGCGCTGCTCCGCGTTCTCCGCCATGATCATTTCGCGCACGGCCGAGATTCGCTCGGGATTGAAAAACATGTGTTCGGTGCGGCACAGCCCGATTCCTTCGGCGCCGAATTCGCGCGCGATCCTGGCGTCGTTGGGAGTGTCGGCGTTGGCGCGCACTCCCAGTTTGCGTTCCGCGTCCGCCCACGACAGAAATTTCTTGAAGAACGACGGCATCTCGGGATCGACCGTCGGCACTCGGCCCTCGATCACTTCGCCTGACGATCCATCGAGCGTGATGTACTCGCCGCGGCGGACTACCGTGCCCTTGGCCGACAGCGTGCCGGCGCCGTAGTCGATTTCCAGCGCCGAGACTCCTGCCACGCACGACTTGCCCATCCCGCGCGCCACCACGGCCGCGTGACTGGTCATCCCACCGCGTGCGGTGAGGATTCCTTCGGCCACCTGCATCCCGTGGATGTCTTCGGGCGAGGTCTCCAGCCGCACCAGGATTACTTTGCGGCCGGAGGCCGCCACGGCGACTGCTTCATCCGCCGAGAACACCACTTCGCCGTTGACCGCACCCGGCGACGCGGGCAGTCCGCGCGCGATCACGTGCTTTTTGCTCGACGGGTCCAGCCGCGGATGCAGAAACTGCTCGAGTTGTTCGGGCTCGACGCGCTTCAACGCCGTCTTGCGATCGATCAGCTTCTCGTCGGCCATATCCACCGCGATTCGCACTGCGGCTTGCGCCGTTCGCTTGCCGGTGCGGGTCTGAAGCATGAACAGCCGATTGCGCTCGATCGTGAATTCCATGTCCTGCGTATCGCGAAAATGCTTTTCGAGCTGCGTGGAGATTTTGAGGAATTGCTTGTAAACGTCCGGAAAGCCTTCCTCGAGCGTCGGGTACTGCTTCCCCCGCTGGGCCTCGCTGATTCCCGCGCGCGCGGCCCATTGGCGCCCCGCCTTCAGGCTTATCTGCTCCGGGGTGCGGATGCCGGCGACGACGTCCTCGCCCTGCGCGTTGGGCAGAAACTCGCCGTAGATTCCTTTTTCACCGGTGCCGGGATCGCGCGTGAATGCGACCCCGGTGGCGCAATCGTCGCCAAGGTTGCCGAACACCATCGACTGCACCGTGACCGCAGTGCCCCAATCGCCCGGGATATTGTTGATTCGCCGGTACGTGATCGCGCGATCATTGTGCCACGAGTCAAACACCGCGCCGATCGCCATCCACAGTTGTTCGCGCGGATCCTGCGGGATGTCGCGGCCGACCCGCGAACGAATCAGCGCCCGGAACTCGCCAACCAGTTCCTGCAAGTCATCGACCTTCAGGTCGGTGTCGTTCTTGACGCCGCACGCCGCCTTCTTGCGATCGATAATTTCCTCGAACGGATCGGGATCGTTCTTGTTCTCCGGCTTCAGCTTGAGCACCACGTCGCCGAACATCTGGCAAAACCGCCGGTAGGAGTCCCATGCGAAGCGCGGGTTGCCGCTGATTTCCGCCAGTCCCGTCATCGTCTCGTCGGTAAGCCCGAGGTTCAGCACCGTGTCCATCATTCCCGGCATCGAAACCCGCGCGCCCGACCGCACCGACACCAGCAACGGATTCTTCGCGTCGCCGAATTTGCGCCCGAGCGCCTTCTCGATTCGCGTCACACTCTTCGCCACGCCTTCGGCGAGCCGGCTCGGGTACTTGTGGCCGTGATCGTAAAAGTAGTTGCAGACCTGCGTCGAGATCGTGAACCCCGGCGGGACCGGCAGCTTGAGCCGCGCCATCTCGGCCAGGTTCGCGCCCTTGCCGCCCAGCAGATTGCGCATCGCGGAGCGTCCTTCCGCCACGCCCGCACCGAAAAAGTAGATCTCAGGATGAATGCGACCCATATGAAACCGTTTCTCCCGTCTCCGCATCGTGCGGAAAGATTTTGAAATTTATGCCAATCCCGCAGCCGGCTGGCGCGTCCAGCCTATTCGATCGCTGATCTCTTCGACCAGCCTCGCTATCGGCACCCGATCCTGCGTCATCGAGTCGCGATCGCGAACAGTCACCGTGTCGTCTTCCATCGTCTGATGATCGATCGTCACGCCGTAGGGCGTGCCGACTTCATCCTGGCGGCGATAGCGCCGGCCGATCGAACCCGCTTGATCGTATGCGACCGTGAAATGACGTTTCAGCGCGTCGCGCACCGCGGTCGCCTTCTCGGGCTGTCCCGCCTTGCGCAGCAGCGGATAGACCGCAACCTTGATCGGCGCGAGGCGCGGATCGAGCCGCAGCACGATTCGCTCCTCGTTATCGACCACGTCCTCGTCGTACGCATCGAGCATGAACGCGAGCATCGCGCGATCCACCCCCAGCGCGGGCTCGATCACCCACGGCCGAAAGCGCGACTTGGTTTCCTCGTCGAAATAAGTCAGGTCCTTGCCGCTGAACTTCGCGTGTTGATCGAGGTCGTAGCTGCCGCGCTTGGCCACGCCCTCCAACTCGCCCCATCCGAACGGATACAGGAACTCGATGTCGGTGGTGCCGCTCGAATAATGCGACAATTCATCGGTCGCGTGTTCGCGGGCGCGCAGATGCTCGCGCTTGATTCCAAATTTGACGTGCCAGTTGAATCGGAAATCGACCCAGTAGCGATACCACTTCTCTTCTTCCTCGCGATCGGGACGAACGAAAAACTCCATCTCCATCTGCTCGAACTCGCGGGTGCGAAAAATGAAATTCTCGGTGGTGATTTCGTTGCGGAACGACTTGCCCTGCTGCGCCACGCCGAACGGCAGCTTCACGCGCTGCGTATCGACGACGTTCTCGAAGTTCGAGAAAATTCCCTGCGCGGTTTCCGGCCGCAGATAGACAACCGCCGCGGTGTCTTCGACCGGACCCATGAACGTTTTGAACATCAGGTTGAAATTGCGCGCCGCCGTCAGTTCGCCGCCGCATTCGGGGCAGCCGTCGCCCTCGATGCGATCGGCGCGAAAACGCTGCTTGCAGTTTTTGCAATCGACCAGCGGGTCGGTGAAATTCTTGAGATGCCCCGACGCCTCCCAGGTGCGCGGATGCTGAAAAATCGCCGAGTCCAGCCCGAGCACGTCGCTGCGGTACTGCACCATCTCGCGCCACCACGCCTCCTTGACGTTGCGCTTGAGCTCGACGCCCAGCGGGCCGTAGTCGAAGGTGGATCCGAGTCCCCCGTAGATGTCGCTCGTTGGAAAAACAATTCCACGGCGCTTGCACAGGTTGACCAGTTTTTCCATCGTGACCGCGCGTTTGGTCGCGGGCACTGCGTTTTCCGCGGACAACAAAAAATTCCTCCTAAATCGCTCCGGCCGTGCCGAGCACGCGGTTTACGTACACGTCGCCCGCATGCATCACGAGGCCGATTCCCGCGAAGACCTCGAAAACCCTCTGTGGGAGATGCTCGCAGGCTTCCGGGATCTGAGTGTCAGAGATCAGGCCGATTCGCATTACGCTTTGCTCCGGGCGCGTTTGCCCGCCGAGCGAATCGTGAAGCCTATCATGGGCCCGAATGCCCCGCAATTTTTATGATTTGCTGGATATTACCGCGATTTGTGCGCGACACCGAAGGCGTCAGCGGCTTTTTCGCAACGGCGCGCATGCGGCGTATGGCCGTTTTCCCGAAGCTCGTGCTACAAGTCCTGACCATGGGATGAGGCGGCCGGCGCGGTCGCGCCTGCGGTCGAGGAGGACTTTCGATGCGAATTTCGAGGCTCGTCATCTGCGCATTTACGATTGCAGCTTCGCTTGCGATTGCGGGATGCGGTCATAAGCTGGTCGCGCACAACGGCGAAAGCACCGTCGCCGTCTATCCCGACGAGAACACGTTCACCAAACTGACCGATTTGAAAAAGCAAGGCGGAGTCGGTGGGATGATTGGAGGGCTTGGCGAAGGATTCGCCGCCAAGCAGGTTGACAACAACACTCCGGTGCGAATCATCAACAGCGACGAAAAAGGCTCGCAGATCGAGGTCCTCGACGGCGCATTCAAGGGCCTGAACGGCTTCGTCCCAAGCGATAACGTGTACTGACAACGCCGGCAGCGGTGCGGGAACATCGGCGCGGAGCGGGTTGTCCGGGATGCGTGCAACCGTGCCGAAATGGCAGAAGAACTGACTGATTGCGCAGCGCAATAACTACAGTGCGTTTACACCGCGCTCGCCGGTGCGAATACGCACCACCTCTTCCATCGGCATCACGAAGATTTTACCGTCGCCGATTCTGCCAGTTCGCGCCGCGCGCTCGATGGTCTCGACGACCTGCGCCGCCAACTCGTCCGAAACAATTATCTCGAGCTTTACCTTGGGCAGAAAGTCCACGACGTACTCCGCACCGCGGTACAGCTCGGTATGCCCCTTCTGACGACCGAATCCCTTGACCTCGCTGACCGTGAGACCCTGCACACCGATACTCGACAACGCCTCTTTGACCTCGTCGAGTTTGAACGGTTTGATGATCGCCTCAACTTTCTTCATAAGTCTCCTCTCGGTCTCTTCTCAGACTGGCCGCGCGGGACGTATGCCGGCCCGCCGCACCGCATCCTCCCTTAACCATTCTCCTAGGATGCCGATGGTTCAAGACCCCCCGTTTCACGCGTGCGTCAGGACGGCTCCGACAAATACCTAGTCCATCCAGCGGGATTGCGGCAACATCCAGCGCAATCTTCAACGCAAGCAGGATGCCAACGGGCATTTTCCGCTGATGCACGCTACCGCGTCACAGATACCGCTCGGCGTGGCCTTCCTGGAACCTCCACAATGCTTAACTGGCGGGCGTCCGATTAATCTGCAGGCACTAGCTGGAGGCGGTGCGGTCGATCCGCTTGGGCTGGAACTTGGGCTCCTCGCCGCGCGACAGGCGCCGGATATTCTCGCGATGGCGAAACAGGACCAGCGCCGTCATCAGGATCGCGAGCAGCAAGTATTGATGCGGCAACCCCAAGGCAGCGACCGTCGGCGGCAGCGCGATCGCCGCGCCCATGGACGCCAGCGACATGATTCGGCTAATCGCAATCACCACGCCAAACACCGCAAGCGCGACCAGAATCACCATCGGCGCAATCGCGAGCCAAACTCCCAGCGCGGCAGCCACGCCTTTGCCGCCACGAAAGCGGAGAAACACCGAGCAAATCGAGCCGATAAACGCCGCCAGACCCGTCCACGCGATAACCGCAATTGGAAACCCCGCCGCCTGCGCCACCATCACCGGAATCGCGCCCTTCAGCACGTCGCCGGCGAACGTGATCGCTGCCGCGCTCGCACCGCCCGCGCGCGCGACGTTGGACGTCCCGATATTGCCGGAGCCGACTCCGCGCGGATCGAAGCCGCGCATCCGGCCCACGATCACGCCGGTCGGAATCGAGCCTACGAGATACGCGCCAACTATCAGGAGTGCTTCAATCATCACGTTCGCACCATGAGCAAGGCGCCATCCAGGAAGGCGCAACCCGCGGAGAGGCTGAAGCAAGGTTCACGGTCGCAGCTGACCTAGTGGAGCAACTTCACTGAAAAGATCGGGGTGACTGGATTTGAACCAGCGACTCCTGCGTCCCGAACGCAGTGCTCTGGCCAGGCTGAGCTACACCCCGTCTCCGGTTGAGCGTGATCGGGAGAATACAGACGAGTGGTTATAGCATCCGAGACGACCCCGCGCGAGTCCGTTGGAAATCGCATGCAATTGCCTAGATTGTCGCAGGAATGCGCGCAATCAGCTCGCGCATCTCGCCCATAATCTTACGATAGTCAGGATTGCCGAATACTCCCGAGCCCGACACGAACACATTGGCGCCGGCGGCCTTCACGTCCGCGATATTGTCGAGCTTCACTCCGCCGTCGATCTCGACGTCGATACTGAGTCCGCGCCGCTTCAACTCGCGCCGGATGTAGCGCAACTTGTCCAGCGCGGCCGGGATAAAACCCTGGCCGCCGAATCCCGGATGCACGCTCATCACGAGGATCATGTCGAGATGCTCGGCGAAGGGCATCACCCGGTCGGCGTCGGTCTCGGGATTGATTGCGATCGACGCGCGCGCGCCGAGGCCGCGGATTCGCTTCGCCATCGCGGGGATGTCGGTGCAAACCTCGCAATGCACTGAAATTAAATTGGCGCCCGCCTTCACAAACGCTTCGACGTATCGCGCCGGCTCTGAAATCATCAGATGCGCATCGAGCGGCAGCTTCGTCATCCTGCGCACCGACTCCAGCACCGGGATTCCAATCGAGATGTTGGGCACGAAGTGCCCGTCCATCACGTCGAAATGAATCATGTCGGCGCCCGCCTTTTCGACCGCGTGAATTTCTTCGCCGAGCCGCGCGAAGTCAGCGGACAGAATCGACGGCGCTATTTTGTCGGCGGGATCCGCCTGTGAAGATTTGCTCATCGACTTTAATCGCACAGATTACTATCGCATCGCCGCCAAACGTCAAAGCACCTATGCGATTTTCACCCTGTATTAACTATTTGCGAACCAGGCGCGCGGCGAAAAAACCGTCCAGGCCGCCGACGTCCGGCCGCGTCTTCATGAATCCTCGCGCGTCGATCACGTCTTTCAGCACGCCTTCAGCCGCTACGCCGCGATCGATTTCGAAATCGCCGTGGCGCGCGAGAAATCCATCGACCACGCCTTCGCCCTCTTCGGGCGCGATGCTGCAAACCGAATACACGATCGCTCCGCCACGACGCACGAGCGCCGCCGCGTTCTCGAGCATTCGCGATTGTATCGCAGCCATTCGCGCCGGATCGCCCGGCTTGAGCCGCCACTTGATCTCCGGATGCTCCCGCAAGGTCCCGATTCCCGTGCACGGCGCATCGAGGAGCACCGATTCGAAGCTCGAGGGCGCCAGCGGTATCGCAGCCGTCAAGTCGGCGCAAACAAACTCGACATTACGATGCCGCAGTCGGCGCGCCAGGCCGCGCGCGTTCCTGAGTCCGCCCAGATTGAGGTCCACCGCGATCACTCGCCCGCGCTCTCCCACCATCTCCGCCAGATGGGTCGCCTTGCCGCCCGGCGCCGCCGCACAATCCACGACCGTCGCGCCCGCACGCGGCGCAATCATTCGCGCGGCCATCTGCGACGCCTCGGATTGCGCGTGGAACAGGCCCTCGCGATAGGCGCGCGACTCGAAGTGCGGCGCGCTGTTCAGCACGATCGTCTCGGGCGCGCGGCCGGGCGCGCCGATCCCGAAACCGTCGGCGCTCAGTTTCTCGATTATCTCTGCGCGGGATCCGCGCGCGAGATTGAGCCTAATCGCGTTGGGCGCGGCGTCGTTGTTCGCCGTCATCAGGCGCTCGGCATTCTCGACGCCGAACCAATCAACGAATCGCTCGACCATCCAGCGCGGATGCGAATACGCAACTGCGAGAAAACTTTTTTCGTTGCGCTCCCGCGTTGGCATCGGCGCGGTCTCACGCGTCGCGCGGCGCATTACGGCATTGACGAAGCCCGACGCGTTGCGCGCCTCGGGAATTCGTTTGGCAATGCTGACCGCAGTGTCCACCACCGCATGCTGTGGAATCCGGTCAAGAAATCGAAGCTGAAAAAGCCCCATCCGCATGATCGCCAGCGCCGCGGGCTGAATCCCTTCGAGCTTGCGTCCCGTCAGATGCGCCAACTCGTAATCGAGGCGTCCCCTCCACGCGAGCGTCCCGAGCACCAGCCGCGTGATCAGCCGGCGATCGGCCGGCGGAAAATCGGGCAGCCGCCCGCCGAGCAGAACGTCGGCATAGGCAGCCTCCTGATCGACGCGATACAGAATCTCGGCCGCCGTCAGCCGCGACGCGAGCCCTTCGTCCGTGCGCGTGCTCGATCGCCCGGCAAGCCGCATTTTCTCCTGTTCTTCGCTCATGCGCCGAATCGCGCTCCGGCTTCCACGCGTTTGCCGCGAAGGAAATCAGCCGCGGGAATTCTCTTTCGCCCGGCAGCTTGCACCTCGAGCAGCCTGAGTCGTCCGGCTCCGCACTGGACCACGGGATTCGGCTTCACGCTCACGATCGTGCCGGGAGCATGCCCGCTTGAACCGGGGTCTTCGATCGCGGCACGCCAGATGAGAACTTCGTCGCCGCCCAGACGCGTCCGCGCCACCGGCCACGGATCGTACGCGCGCGTCATCCGCTCGATCTGCGCGGCGCTTGCCGTCCAATCGATCACCGCATCCTTCTTTTCGACCTGCGCCGTGTAGGTAGCAAGCGCTTCGTCCTGCGGTGTTTCGACCAGAGCGCCGCGCGCAGCCAGATCGATCGCCTCGAGCATTGCGTCCGCACCAAGCTCGGCGAGCTTTTCCTTCAGTGTCCCTTGCGTGTCGCTTGATTCGATCGAAATCCTCCGCTGCAAATACATCGGGCCGGCGTCCATCCGTTCGACGATCCGCATGATCGTGACTCCCGTTTCGGCGTCACCCGCCAGGATCGCAGCTTCGACCGGGGAGGCGCCGCGATGGCGCGGCAGGAGAGATGCGTGCACGTTCATCGGCGCGATTCGCGGAACGTCGAGAATCGAGTTTGGCAAAATGCGTCCGTAAGCAGCCACCACCAGGAGATCGGGCTCGAAAGCTTTCAGCTCGCTTAAAAATTCCGGCGTGCGAATTTTGACGGGCTTCAGCGTCGGAATTCCACGGCGCTCCGCGAGCGCGCCGACCGCGCTCGGCTCTGTGCCGAGCCCACGCCCGCGCGGCTGGTCGGGACGCGTGACGACTCCGACCACGCGGAAGTTGGCTCCCGAAGCCGTTACGAGCCGTTCCAGTATATGGGCCGCCAGCGCCGGCGTGCCCATGAAAACAATCTTTAGTGACGCGGCGATTTTAGATCCGCACCGTGGAGGGGCGCCGGCTTTCGGCCTTGCCCTCCTTGATTAACTTCTTCAGTTTGCGTTTGTAGAGTTCGCGTTTGATTCGGCTGATGCGGTCGATGAAGAGTTTGCCGTCGAGATGATCGATCTCGTGCTGCAACGCCACCGCGAGCAGCTCGTCGGCTTCGATCTCGATCTCCTTCTCGTCGGGCGTCCACGCGCGCACCAGCACGCGCGCCGCGCGTTCCACGTCGGCGGTGTAATCGATCACCGACAGGCACCCCTCTTCCCAAACGATCTTGCCCTCGGCTTCGACGACCTTGGGGTTGATGAGTTTCAGCAGATGCTTGCCGGGATTTTCATGGTCGGTATCGAGCACGATTATCCGCTTCGATTCTCCGACCTGCGGCGCGGCAAGACCCACGCCCGGCGCGGCGTACATCGTCTGCACCATGCTGTCGATCAGCCCTTCGACGTTGCCGTTGATATTCTTGACCGGGGCGGCGGGCTGCTTGAGCGAGTCGTCGGGAAATTTGCGGATTTTCAGCAGCGCCATCTCGGATACCGGGGTTTACAAATCTATCAAAGGGTAACTGGCGCGGCGAGTCCGAGCGGGGCAAGAAACGATTCCACGGCGCGGATGCACTCGGCGGGACGCTCGATTTGAAGAAAATGCGAAGTCCCCGCGATCGCTTCGTACGGCAGCCCCAGCTCCTCGGCCATCGCGCGCCCGATCAGCGCCGGCGCCATCACATCTTCCAGCGTCGGATCTCCGCACACGAGTTTTACCGGCACCGGGCAATGCGCCATCTGCGGCCACAGATCCGGATTCGCAGCACTGGAAAAAACCTGCGCCTCGTATTCGCGCGGGCACGCAAGAATCCAATCGCCGCTCGCGCGATCGTGCCGCAGCGTCGCCCGCGCCATCAGTTCGTAAGCCTCCGGCACCCATCTTTTGAAGCGCCTGCCGAACTGCTTCGCCAGTTCCATCGGATCCTTGTAGCGCTCGGGGCGCCGCGCCGCGCGCGAGGCGAGCGATTCCTTGTCGGAATGCTGCAGGTACTGGATAGGATGCCCTTCGCGCGGATAAACCGGCGGATCGAATAGCACCAGCGCGTCGAATCGCCGTCCATACTTGAGCGCATGCATCGCAGCCGTGACGCCCGACAGCGAATGAAACAGCCCGGCGGCAGGCTTGGCGCCAAGCTCGCGATTAATCGCGTGCCAGACCGCGTCCATATCGGCAACAAAGTTTTGCCACGTATGCCCTTCGGCGGTATGCAACGGGTTGTGCCCGTGATTGCGGAAGTCGAAGACGATCACTTCGTAGCGCTCCCGCAGCGGTCCCCAGAATGGAAAGTATCCGTCGATCGCAAGCCCGTTGCCGTGACTGAGCACGAGGCGCGGCGCGCCGGGGATACCGTGCTGGCGAACGTGGATTGTCGCGCCGTCCGGCATCTTCACATCGAAGGCGTGACGCGCGCGTGGCACATGATGCATCGGGTGATGTTCGTTCGTCTCGTTCATTCGGTCACAGCATCCTTACGGGATCGATGTCGATCGCAAGATATATGGCGTCGCGCTCTGCCGACGGTCCGACTTCGGCGCGCATTGCGGCGATCGCCGCGCGCATCGGTTTCAATTCGCGCGATTTTACCATCACCTGCCACCGGTAGCGCTGCTTGATCCGCTCGATCGGCGCAGGCGCGGGTCCCAGCACGCGGATTCCCTCCGGCTTCGAATCCTTGGCCAACGATTTGGCGACCGCCTCGGCCACGCGCTTGACAATGCGCGGCTCTGCGCCCTCGATTCGGATCATCGCGAGGCGCGCAAACGGCGGATACATAAGGTCGCGGCGCAGTTGCAGCTCGCGCCGCATGAAGCGCGCGTAGTCCTGATCTTTCGCGGCGCGGATGCTGTAGTGATTGGGCGCGTAAGTCTGGATGATCACGCGGCCCGGACGCTCGCCGCGTCCCGCGCGTCCCGCAACCTGCGTCAACAACTGAAACGTTCGCTCGGCGGAACGGAAGTCGGGCATGTTCAGCGCCAAATCGGCGTTTACCACCGCGGCCAGCGTGACGCCGGGAAAATCGAAACCCTTGGTGATCATCTGCGTGCCGACCAGGATGTCTATTTCGCCCGCGCGAAGCTCGGCCAGCATCCGCGCGCGCGCTCCGCGCAGACTGCTCGTGTCGGAGTCCATTCTTTCTATCCTCGCCGCCGGCATCATCTCGGCCAACGCCTGCGTGAGTCTCTCAGTGCCGAAGCCCTGGCCCTTGAGCCCGTAGCCATGGCATTCGGGGCATGTGTCGGGCGCCGCAGTATGATTGCCGCAGTAATGGCATCGGAGCGAGCGGTCGCGCATATGAAACGTCATGCTGACGCTGCAGTTCGGGCACGCGATCACGTTGCCGCAGATATGGCATTGCAGAAAATTGTGAAACCCGCGCCGGTTGAGAAACACCATGCTCTGGCCGCCTGACGCGAGATTTTCGCGCAGCGCCGCGGCCAACGCCGTCGAGAGTGGCACCGCATCGGGAACTTCCACTGCTTGAGGCTTCGGCTCTGCCGGTACCGCTCCATTTGCAGGCTTGGCCGCCGCCAGCATCCGCGCGTCGGCGACTTCGCGCCGCATATCGACGACTTCGACCGATGCCATCGCGCGATCGTTCACGCGCCGCGAAAGCCGGATCAGCCGGTACCGTCCGCGCCGCGAATTCGCATACGACTCGCTCGACGGGGTCGCCGAGCCGAGCACGATGGGGCATTTCGAAAATCCCGCGAGCGCGACCGCGAGATCGCGTGCGTGATAGTAAATTCCTTCCTCATTTTTGTACGAAGTGTCGTGCTCCTCGTCAACGACGATCAACCCGGCGTCGTGAATCGGCGCAAAGATCGCCGAGCGCGGACCGATCATCACTCGCGCTTGCCCGCCAATCGCCGCCATCCAGCTCGCCCATCGCTCCGACACGCTCTGCGCACTGTGGGCGACGGCGACCAGCGAACCGAAACGCGCGCGAAACGACCGCACGATCTCGTCGGCGAGCGCGATCTCGGGCACCAGGATCAAAACGTTTCGCCCGGCTGCGAGCGCACGCGCGGCAAGGTTCAGGTAAATTTCGGTCTTGCCGCTGGCGGTGACGCCCCAGAGCAAAAACGCTTCGTAGCGCCGATGCTCGATGGCCGGTGAAATCGCATCCAGCGCGATTTGCTGTTCATCGGTGAGATCGAACTGGGGCACCGCGACGCTGTGGGCTGTCGCGTCGCGCGCCGCCTCGACCGCGATCAACCCGCGACGCGCGAGGCTCTTCAACGCCGCGCTCGCTCCGTCGATTTCAGCCTTCAGATTCACGACCCGCACGCCCGTGGCGCCGGCGTTGGCGATCGCACTCAGCACTTCACGTTGCTTCGAGCCGCGAACACCCTCGATGCTTGCGCCTGCGGCGAGTCGCGCGATCGAATCCGCCGTATCGCGATGTCTCCCCGTGGCAGCGTCGCGGCGCTCGAGGGTGCGGTTCGCGATGAAGCGGGCGATGGTGGCGCGCACCTCGCCGGGCGGGCCGATTTTCTCAAGCCTGCGCGTCGTTGCCGCGCGTTTCGCGATCGTCTCGATAATCGCGCGCTCGACTCGCGTGAACGCGGCGCGCGCCAGCTCGTCGGGTGGAGTCGCGAGCCGATACGCAGTCCTCGACTCGACCCGCGCGACCGCGGGAATCACGATCCGGTACGCGTCCGCAATTGAAACCATGTAGTAAGACGCGAGGAACTCCATCAATTGCAGATGCGCGCGATCAAACAGCGGCCGCGGCTCGAGGACTTCGAGGATGGGCTTCAGTTGTCCTGTCGAAAGTCGTTCGCCGACCTCGGTGACCACTCCCGTCACCTTGCGCGAGCGCAGCGGCGCGAGCACGCGATGCCCCGGCTGGACAAGCCCGTCGAGCGCCGCCGGAATCGAATACGTCAGCGTTTCGAATCCGCGCGTCGCCCCGACGATCACAACATTGGCCTGCATCCTGACTCTCTCTGCGCACCGCCCAAACCGGCCGCGCGCATGCAACTTACACCCCGCGCGAGCGATGCGGCGAGCCGCCAGGCCGCCGAGTCCCGGCTTTGCCCGATCGATCCACCGCTTTCGCGGGCGCGTCCAGTCTGGTTGAATCGGGTGATGGAGGCCCGCTCGAACGAATACGCGCGGGAGGCGACACAAACCGATGCTGCGATTTCTGACTGCCGGTGAATCGCACGGCCCCGAGCTGGTCGCGACGGTCGAAGGCGTGCCCGCCGGCTTCGACATCGACGTTGCCGCGATCAACGCCGATCTCGCACGCCGCCAAAAGGGTTACGGCCGCGGTGGCAGAATGCTGATCGAGAAGGACGAAGTGCGGCCGGTTTCCGGCATCCGCTTCGGCAAATCGCTCGGCAGTCCGATCACTTTCATCATCGAGAATCGCGACTTCAAGAATTGGGTTAAGCGGATGTCCGCCGATCCCAAAGATCGCGCCGTGGCGGATGTCGTCACGCGCGCTCGGCCCGGCCATGCCGATCTTGCGGGCGTGCTCAAATACAATCTCGAAGATATCCGCGACGTGCTCGAACGAGCTTCCGCGCGCGAAACCACTGCGCGTGTGGCGATCGGCGGCCTGGCAAAGCAAATTCTTTCGCCGTTCGGGATCGACGTGCTCGGCTACGTGGCGAGCATCGGCGCGACCGAGGCCGATACTCCCGCGGCGCTCAGCATCGAAGAGCTGCGCCGCATCACGGAAGCATCGCCGGTGCGCGTGGCGGACCCCGGCGCCGAAGCTAAAATAATCGCCGAAATCGACGAGTGCAAAAAGACCGGCGACACGCTCGGCGGCATCGTCGAGGTGATTGCGACCGGATTGCCGGTCGGGCTCGGCAGTCACGTCCAATGGGATCGCAAACTCGACGGACGGCTCGCGTTCGCACTGCTCAGCGTGCAGGCCGCCAAAGGCGTCGAGCTCGGGCTGGGCTTCAAGGCGGGACGGATGCGCGGCTCCGAACTTCACGACGAAATCGGATACGACGCCGCCCGTCGCCGCTTCACACGCTATTCCAACAATTCCGGCGGCACCGAGGGCGGCATGAGCACAGGAGAGCCGATCCGCGTGCGCGTCGCGTTCAAGCCGCTATCGACGCTGATGCGCCCGCTGCGCTCGATCGATATCAAAACCAAGGCGGAAGCAGTCGGTGCGATCGAGCGCTCCGACGTATGCGCGATCCCCGCCGCTGCCGTCATCGCGGAATCGGTGGTCGCGTTCGAACTCGCGGCGGCCTTCCTCGAAAAGTTCGGCGGCGATTCAATTGTCGAGATTACGCGCAACTTCAAAGGCTTCCTCGAACAGGTCCGCAACTACTGAAACGGCGGGCGCGCCCGGCGGAATAAACGCGCGCGCCTGGATCCGCGCTGCAACGCAAATGACGCCCAAACTGATCCTCACCGGATTCATGGCCACCGGAAAAAGCTCGGTCGGCCCGCTGGTCGCGAGCCGGCTCGGATGGAAATTCGTGGACGTTGACGCGGTCATTGTCGCGCAGGCTGGAAAATCAATCGCGCAAATCTTCGCCGACCATGGCGAGGCTCACTTCCGCCGGCTCGAACGCGAAGTGGTCGCGCATCTGACCGGCGATCGCCGGCGATGTCCCCAGTGCCACGGGCCTCGTCCCGAAGTGATTTCGACTGGTGGCGGCGTACTGCTTGACGAATCAAATTGCGCGGCGCTCAAGCGCGCCGGCGTGATCGTGTGTCTCACGGCGCGGCCCGAAGTCGTCGCAGCGCGCGTCGGGCGGTCGGAAAGCAGGCGCCCGAAACTGACCGAGGGCGGAAAATCCACTTTGGCTCGAATCAAAGAGCTGATGGACGAACGAGCTGACGCCTACGCTCGCGCCGATATTCAAATCGACAGCTCCGATCTCACAGTTGATCAACTCGCCGATCATGTTATCGCGGCCTTCGCCGCACACGCCGCGCGACGATGCGTGCCGTCGGCGGATGGCGTACGATCCGCATAGAGATGCGCACCATCCGCATAGAACTCGGGCCCGCGTCGCATAACGCTCATGTGGGCGCGGGAATCCTGGACCGGCTTGGCAACCTCGCATGCGACGCCGGACTAAAGCCCGGTTCATGTGCCGTCGTCACGGACTCGACGGTCGAAAAACTCTACGCCGCGCGCGTTGAGGACACGCTTCGCAAAAGCGGTTTCGCAACCGCCGTAATTTCGGTGCCGCCTGGCGAAGCCTCCAAATCTCTCCCGACGCTCGAGCTTCTCTACGATCGGATGACCGAGATCGGGCTTGACCGCAACAGCGTTGTGTTTGCGCTCGGCGGCGGCGTCGTTGGCGATCTCGCTGGATTTGCGGCTGCGACCTTTCTGCGCGGCGTGGCGCTCGTACAAGTGCCGACCACGGTGGTGGCGCAAGTGGATTCCGCGCTCGGCGGCAAAACCGCGGTCAACCATCGCCACGCCAAAAACCTGATCGGCGCGTTCCACCAGCCGCGGCTGATTGTCGCCGACGTGACTGTGCTTGGATCGCTGCCGGACCGCGAGTTTCGCGAGGGCCTGGCGGAAGTCATCAAGTATGGCGCAATCATGGACGCGCCGATGATCGCGGACCTGGAACGCGACCTCGATTCGATCCTTGCCCGCCGGCCCGATCTGCTCGAGCAAGTCGTCGCGCGATCGCTGATGCACAAAGCCGCCGTCGTCGGCGCCGATGAGCGCGAAAGCGATCTCCGTAAAACGCTGAATTTCGGCCACACCATCGGTCACGCGATCGAAGCGAGCGCCGGCTACGGCGGCTACTTTCACGGTGAGGCTGTTGCTATCGGGATGGTCGCGGCGGCCCGGCTGTCCTGCTCATATGCCGGCTTCTCAGCCGGCGAAGCGTCGCGTCTCCAGCGCCTGATCGAGCGCGCCGGCTTGCCGACTGCGATGCCTCCCGGATGGCACGGCGACGACTTTACCCGCGCGCTTAGTCTCGACAAGAAACGCGCCGCTGGCGCGGTCGAATTCGTGCTGCTCGACCGCCTGGGTCATTCGATGACCAAGAGCCTCTCGATTGACGAGATCGTCGCACCTCTGCTCTGAATATCCGCCCAAATCCGGCTACGGTCCTGAGACTCCTGACCGGTAGTGGTCTTTGGAGAACTAATTGTGACGAAAATTCCGCTTGAATGCTTGGCACTTCTATGAGGGGTTTAGTATGCATTGACTAGCGTATATGGGGCTGGTTCAACCCATACATAGTTAAGGGCCGGAAAGACGAAGTAAACGCGCGTAGCGAAGAGGCGTCACATGGATCGATTCGATGAAATTAAGAGCAGTGTCCTGACTGTGCAGGAAGTATCAAGCTACCTCCGAGTGCATTCGTCCACGATTTACAGGATGCTGAAGAAAAACCAGCTTCCCGCGTTCCGCGTCGGCAGCGACTGGCGATTTACCGTCGAGGCAATCGACAAATGGCGCGCTGCCGTAGAATCTGGCGCCCCGCTTCCCGCGAGCCACAACGGACACTGAGTTTGAAGTAGCCGGATAACTCGGCTGGACGAAAATCGGCGCCGGCCGGCTAATTCTGGAAATACCGGCGCGGATTTTCTACCAGCATCGCACGAATCTTCGCCTTTCCTGCGCCCGCCCGCTTCAGTGTCGGCGAGATATTTTTAAGCACGCGGGTCGGCGTCCAGTCACCCGCCGCGGCGGTGCCTCAAATGCGTCGAGCCAGGATTCAGCTATTTAACTTTTTCACTGGAACGATTTGGCTTGGGCTCGGCGTCGCCGCCAAACAACGACGCGAGGATGATCAGCGCGACGCCAATCGTGATCGCGCTGTCCGCGACGTTGAACACCGGGTAGTTCAGGTCGTAGTAATGCGCGCGCATAAAGTCGATCACGCGGCCGCCGCGAGTTGCACGATCGATCAGGTTTCCCGCAGCGCCGGCCAGGATCAGCGCGAAGGCAACCGAATTGATAGTCACGCGCTCCGATCGCACTATCAACACGATCAGCACAATTATCGCCGCGCACGACATCGACAGCAGAAACGCCTGGCGGGCCCACGGTGGCGCGTCGGCCAGGATGCTGAACGCCGCGCCCGGATTCAGCGTGTACGTGATGTCCAGGTAGTTCGGGACGAGCGCGATACTTTCATACAGCGCCATGTGCGCCTTGACGAACAGTTTGGTTGCCTGGTCGAGCACGATGATCGGAATCGTGATAGCGCCGATCAAAAGCAGGAACGGCTTGCGCGGCGTCCGGCCGGCTAATTCTTTTCCCGCTCCTTGCCCACGTAGAGGGCTGGGAAGAGGCTTGACGCTCGATCGTTCCTGCAACGGCTACGCCCCCACCACCGCGCGGCATCTTGCGTCCAACTGCTGATCGCTGCCGTCATCGAAGTACTTCCAGCATCGCGCACACTTCACCCCGGACGCGTGACGCCCAACCAGCGTGATTGCGGGATTCGCGGCGGCTCGCGCGAAGCTGCCATCGACGGCGAAGTCCTCGCGGCCCGCCGCTTGGCGCCTGATCTCGGCCGTTTCCGCGTCGCCCAGAATCGCAACCTCCGAGACGATGAACAGATCTTTGAGCTCTTCGCGATACTGCTTGATCGTTTCAGCAAGCCCGCTCTCAGAGCCACCGTCAGCTCCGAGGCTGATTGCAGCATCGAGCGGCGCGCCGATCGTCCCCGCCTTGCGCATCGCTTCGAGCAGCTTGAGCGCCTCGTCACGAATCCTGAGCAACGGCACCCATCGCGACACCAGTTTTGTGTCATTCCATGAACTCAAATCGTTCAGTGTGAGCAGGTGCACGCTCAGTTCATTCTTGCGCGGCAGATATGAGTAAACTTCCTCGGCCGTGAACGGAATCAGCGGCGCGAGCATCCTGACCAGCGCGTCGAGAATCGTGAACAGCGCGGTCTGCGCAGACCGTCGCTCGTGCGATTTCTCCGCCGAACAGTAGAGCCGATCTCGCGCAACATCGACGTACGTCGCGCTCAGATCTACGACTATGAACTGGGAGAGCATCCTGTAGGCTGTCTGGAAATCGAATTCTTCGTAACAATGCCTTACTGCTTCGCCCACCTGAGAAAACACGGCGAGGATATACCGATCAAATTCAAGCATGTCGGAGATCGCGACCTTATCGCGCGCGGAATCGAAGTCAGCCAGGTTGCCCAGCACGAAGCGGCAGGTGTTGCGGATCTTTCGATACGACTCTGACACCGCGCTGAAAATCGTCTGGCCGAGCGTGATGTCGGCTGTGTAGTCGAGCGACGCATACACCAGCCGCAGTACGTCGGCCCCCATCCTTCCCACCGCATCGACGGCGTCCTCCGAGTTGCCGAGCGACTTGGACATCTTGCGGCCCCGTTCGTCCACCGTCAGTCCATGGCTGATTACGCTTTTGAACGGCGCCGTGCCGCGCTCCGACACCGCACAGACCAGCGACGAGCCGAACCATCCGCGCGCCTGTTCCACCGCTTCCAGGTACGCGTCCGCCGGCCACTTCAACTCCGGCCGCGCGCCAAGCACCGCGGCTTGCGACGAGCCCGAATCGAACCACACGTCGAGAATGTCTTCTTGCTTGATAAAATCCGCGCCGCCGCACTTCTGGCATTTGAGGCCCGGCGCGACGAAGTCCGCCGCCGGCCGGCTGTACCATGCGTCGGAACCTTCGCGCGCGAAAATTTCCTCGACTCGATCCATCGTCGCAAGCAGTGGCGCGACCTCATCACATTTCGCGCATCTGACCGCGGGAATCGGCACGCCCCACGCGCGCTGGCGCGAGATGCACCAGTCGGGGCGCGTCTCCGTCATGTTGCGGATCCGATCGCGCGACCATCCGGGATACCATTTCACTTTGTCGATCGCATCGATCACTTTGACGCGCAGTCCGTTATGGTCGATGCTCACGAACCATTGCTCGGTCGCAAGAAAGATCAGCGGATTGTGGCATCGCCAGCAATGCGGGTAGCTGTGCGAGAAGTTTTGCGCATGCAGCAGCGCGCCCGCCGCTCCCAGTCTCGCGACGATCGACTTGTTCGCCTTGAAGACGTTCTGCCCCGCCCACTCTCCGCCCTCCGCCGTGAACACTCCGTCCCCATCAACCGGCGTGAACGGCGTCAGCCCGTACGCCTTGCCGACCACGAAGTCCTCGTAGCCGTGTCCCGGCGCGGTATGCACCAGGCCGGTGCCGGCGTCCGCCGTAACGTGCTCGGCGTGCATCAGCTTCACGTCGCGCGGGATAAACGGATGCCGAAAGATGTCCTGGCCGTCGAGCGCCTTGAGCGCCTCGCCGCTGAGCGCGATGCGTTCTTCGACTGCCAGCCCGCATTCCTTCTCGACGCTGTCCGCCAATCGCGACGCAACCACGTAGTAATGCTCGCCGGCCTTCAACGCGACGTAGTCGAAAGTCTCGTTCAGTGAGATTCCGAGATTCGCGGGGATCGTCCACGGCGTCGTCGTCCAGATTACGGCCGAAAGTTTGCCGGCCTTGTGCGCGGCGTTAAGCTCGGCGCCGTCGCTGCGATCTGCGGCCAGCGCGCCCGCATCCTTGAGATTCGAATTGAACCCGAACGCCACGTAGATCGACGGCGAAACGTGATCGCGGTACTCGACTTCGGCTTCCGCAAGCGCCGTGCGGCATTCGAAGCACCAGTGCACCGGCCGCAGTCCGCGATACACGTAACCACGCTCGACCATCTTGCGCAGCACGCCGATTTCGGCCGCGTCGTACTCCGGCGCCATCGTGAGATACGGCTTGAACCAATCGCCGATCACTCCCAGCCGCCGGAAGTCCGAGCGCTGCAAGTCGATCCACTTCTCCGCTTCGGCGCGGCACAGCTTGCGTAGCTCGACCTTGGAAATCGTGCGCGCCTTGTCGCCGAGCTCGCGCGATACCTTGTGCTCGATCGGCATCCCGTGACAGTCCCATCCCGGCACGAACGGTGTGCGATATCCCATCATCGAGCGCGATCGCACCACGAAGTCTTTCAGAATTTTGTTGAGCGCGGTCCCCAGATGTACCCGGCCGTTGGCGTACGGCGGGCCGTCGTGCAGCACCCACAACTGCGCGTCCTTGCGCGCCTCCATCAAGCGCCCGTAAAGGTCGGTCTCGTCCCAATGCTTGAGCATTTCCGGCTCCCGCTTGGGCAGATTCGCCTTCATCGGGAAGTCGGTCTTGGGAAGTTTCAGCGTCGATTTGTAATCGGTCTCAGCCACGCGCCATTCTCGGGTATTGAATTTGCGTTCGATCAGATTAACTTACGCCGCACTCGTTCGCGAGTATCGAGCGTGGCCGCGCATCGGTGATGCCCCTGCCGTTTGAATCCCGGCGCCCGGCTTCGTATGATTTCGCGCGCGTACCGAACAAATCAGCCTCAAGGAATCAGTTCGCCCTGGCAAATAAATTATGGGACTCAGAAAAGTAACTCTGTTCGATAAAGAAGGCACCACCCTCGTTCCCGTGGACGAGGATGGCCAGGCGAAACCCGCCGTGATGGGCGTGCGATGGGTCAATCCCGTCACCTTCGAAACGATTCGCGTGCGCGGCGGCAAACGCACCGGCCCCAAGAATGAAGTCCTGATGGAAGTTCCCGCGACGCTCGACACCGGCGCGTTCGCAATCGAGGACTTGCCCCCGCCCAAGGTCAAGCAAAAGCTCGCGCAAATCGAAAAGTCTGCCGGCGCGGGAAAATCGGCGAAAAAACCATGACCGGGCCCGCTGCGCTCGCGGGCCTGCGCGTGCTCGACCTGACCGGCCATCGCGCACAACTTTGCGCGCGGCTGCTGGCCGACATGGGCGCCGATGTCATCAAAGTCGAACCGCCCGCCGGCGACGACGCGCGCCGCATCGGCCCCTTCCTCGACGACCTCCCGCATCTCGACCGCAGCCTGTTCTTCTGGTTCTACAATCTCAACAAACGCTCCCTCACGCTCGATCTCAACCATTCCCGCGGCGCCGACATCTTGCTCCAGCTCGCCCGCTCCGCCGACGTCGTCATCGAGAGCTACGCGCCGGGCACCCTCGACCGGCTCGGCCTCGGCTGGGATACTCTCCATCGCGAGAACCCCGCGCTCGTCCTCTGCTCGATTGCGCCCTTCGGCCAGACCGGCCCTTATCGCGACTTCATCGCCGACGACACCGTGCTGACCGCATTGGGCGGGATGCTGTACATCAACGGCTTCCCCAATCACGCTCCTGTTCGTCCGCTCGGTCTGCAGGCTTATCATTCGTCGGCGTACTACGGCGCGATCGCCGTGATGCTCGCGCTGCTCGCCCGCGACACGACCTCCGAAGGCCAATGGATCGACCTCAGCATGCAGGAGGCCACCGCGGCCGCCGTCGAGCACGTCGCCGGCGCATTTTTCGAGCGCAACGAGGCCGAGCCGCGCCGCGGCACTCTGCATTGGAGCCGTTTCTTTCGCGTCGGCAAATGCCGTGACGGTTACATCATGCATTGCACGCTCGGCGACTGGACCTCGCTCATCGAATGGGTCAAGTCCGACGGCAAGGCTGCCGATCTCGACTCACCCGACTATCAGCAGGTGATGTATCGCTATCTCATGGCCGAGCATCTCTTCGACGTGCTCGACGATTGGGTCAAGGACTATCCGCGCGACGAGCTGCTCGAGCGCGCGCAACTTCTGCGCCAGCCCTACGCGACCGTCCGCCCGCCCGAGGCGCTGTTCGACGACGACCAGCTCGCCGAGCGCGGCTACTTCGTCGAGGTCGAGCATCCCGAGCTCGGCCGCAAGTTCCGCTATCCGGGCGCGCCGTATCTTTTCAATGGCACGCCGTGGCGAGTATCGCGCCGCCCGCCGCTGATCGGAGAGCATACCGGCGAAATTTTGCGCGACGAACTCTCCATCGCTCCCCAAGCGCTGGCCGCGCTCTTTGCCGAAGGAGTGATCTGATCATGCCGGCGATGCCGCTGGACGGCGTCCGCGTCCTCGATTTCACCTGGGTCGTCGCCGGCCCGGTCGCGACGCGCATCCTCGCCGACCACGGCGCGGAGGTCGTCAAGGTCGAGCGCAAGGAACCGCCCCAGCTCGGCAACCGCAAGCTCGGCCTCCAATGCGACCTGAATCGCGGCAAACTTTCCGTCGCGCTCAACATGCAGCACCCGCGAGGCGTCGAACTTGCCCGCCGCCTCGCCGCCAAAAGCGACGTCGTGATCGACAATTTTTCCGCCCGCGTGATGCGCAGTTGGGGGATGGACTACGAAAGTCTCGCCGCCGTCAAACCCGACATCATCTGCATCAGCATGTCCGGCCTGGGCCACACCGGCCCGCGCTCCAGCTACGTCAGCTACGGACCGACCCTGCAAGCCCTCACCGGCTTCACTATGCTGATGGCCGAACCCGACGGCACTCCCGCCGGCTACGGCTATTCGTACGCCGACACATGCGGCGGTTACACGGGCGCACTCGCGGCGCTCATCGCCATTTGGAATCGCCGCCGCACCGGCCGCGGCCAGTTCGTCGATCTCTCGCAGTTCGAGGCCGTCGCCAGCGTGATCGGTCCCGCGCTCCTCGACATCTCCGTCAACGGCCGAACGCAGTCCGCGCCCGGCTACAATTCGCAGGAAGGCCCTGCCGCACCGCACGGCATTTACAAATGCCGCCCGCTTGACGGCGACGACGACCGATGGGTCGCGATCGCCGTGCGCACCGGCCCCGAGTGGCGCCGATTCGTCACCGCGATTGGTTCTCCATCGTGGGCAAGCGACCCGAAGTTCCGCACCCTCTACCTGCGCATGCGCAATAGCGCCGAGCTCGACGCCAACGTTTCACGATGGACCGCGCAACACAGCGCCGAAGACGCGATGGCGATCCTCCAACGCGCCGGCATCGCCGCCGGCGTCGTCGAAAACGGCATCGATCTCTGTGCGCGCGATCCTCAACTCAAAGAGCGCGGCTTCTGGCCCGCCGTCTCGACTGCAAGGGGCGTGACGACTAACGTCACGGGCATCCCGTTCAAGCTTTCCGGCGGCTCGGGAAAGGTTCGCTCGATCGCGCCCGAAGTCGGCGAGAATTTCGACTACGTGCTCGGCGAGTTGCTCGGCCTCGGCCGCGCAGAGCGCGATGAATTGGTCGCCGCCGGCGCCGTCTGGCCCTGACCGCTCGCGAATCCGTGTTACCCAGGTAACAATGTTCCCCAAGTAACGCGCATCGCTCGCAGCCCCTCGTTGCGCTAGTGTCAGCGACACTGGCTGTTAGCAGTGAAAAGCCGGTCGGGGCAATTATTGCACGCAAGCGTAATATCGAGTGCGCTGGTTGGCGTTGACGCGTTCCCGGTCGAAGTCGAAATCGACATCGGCGCCGGGATGCCGCCGCATCGTCTGGTCGGCCTGGCCGAGGGCGCGGTCAAAGAGGCGCTCGATCGCGTCAAGTCCGCGCTCAAAAATTCCGGCTTCGATTTCCCCACTCGCAAGATGACCATCAACCTCGCGCCCGCCGACACGCGCAAGGAAGGCTCGGCGTTCGATCTGCCACTCGCGCTTGGAATTCTCGCCGCACAAAACGTGTTGAAAGATCGCGCGCGCCTGCGGGCTTATCTGGTCCTCGGCGAACTCGCGCTCGACGGCCGCATCAAAGGCATCAGGGGCGCGCTGCCGACCGCCCTGCTCGCGCGCTCTGCCAGATTCGCGGGCGTGATGCTCCCGCGCGAGAATGCCTCCGAGGCAGCCGTCGTCGGCGAGGGCACCGCAGTGCTCGGCGTCGAGAGCCTGCGCGAGGCGTTCGAATTCTTCGAGGGCCTGCGTCCGCTCCAATCTGCGCCCGCCGATATCAGCGCCAAGTTCGGCGCCGCGAATGTTTACGACGTCGATTTCAGCGAGGTCAAAGGCCAGGAGCAGGCCAAGCGCGCGCTCGAAGTCGCCGCCGCCGGCGGTCATAACGTCCTGATGATTGGGCCGCCCGGCTCGGGCAAGACGATGCTCGCCAAGCGCCTGCCCTCGATTCTGCCCGCGATGACCTTCGAGGAGGCCATCGAAACCACCAAGGTGCACTCCGTGATGGGCCTAATGGACGGCCGCGCGCTCATCGCCACCCGCCCCTTCCGCTCCCCCCACCACACCATTTCCGACGCCGGCCTCATCGGCGGCGGCTCGATTCCGCGCCCCGGCGAGGTCAGCCTCGCTCATCACGGCGTCCTGTTCCTCGACGAATTGCCCGAGTTCCGCAAGAACGTGCTCGAGGTCCTGCGCCAGCCGCTCGAGGATGCGCGCATCACCATCTCGCGCGTGATGGGCACGCTCACTTTCCCCGCCTCGGTGATGCTGGTGGCGGCGATGAACCCGTGCCCGTGCGGCTTCTACACCGATCCGCAGCACGAATGCTCCTGCTCGCCAATCGTGATTCAGCGCTATCGCTCGCGCATCTCGGGTCCGCTCCTCGATCGCATCGACATCCACATCGAAGTGCCCGCCGTGAAGTACAAGGACCTGACCGACCGCGTCGCGCGCGAGCCGTCGGTCGCGATTCGTGAGCGCGTCAATCACGCGCGCGAAGCGCAGCTCGTTCGCTTCAAGGGGATGCCGTTTTTCTGCAACGCGCAGATGCGCGCGAGCGATCTCCGCCTCCACTGCCAAATCGAGTCCGGCGGCGAGCGCCTGCTCGAGCTTGCCATCAACCGCCTCGGCCTGAGCGCGCGCGCCTACACGCGAATCCTGAAAGTCTCGCGCACCATCGCCGATCTCGACGGCGCCGCCTCGATCGCCGCCCACCATGTCAGCGAGGCCATTCAGTACCGCTCGCTCGACCGCACCGCCCCCTAAAAAACCAAGCGGGCGGCTCGAATGTCTCCTCGTCGCCGCCTAGGGGTATGGCGCTTCGTAGGCCATGTAACGCGATATCTTCCAGCTTCCATCCGGTTGGCGCCGGAATATATCCATCCCAGGTTCCCGTTTCGTCTCCTCGGATCCGTTTTTCGGGCGCACCTTCAGAGTCCAAACGAGCCTTACAACGGCGACATCGCCCGAGACGATGATTTCCTTGATCTCCAGGTCATAGTGATATGCCTTGGCCGGGTCCGCCAACGCCATCTGCAAATTGGCGCACAGAGAATTATAGGTGTCTTCGGGCTCCCCCCGAAAATTTGAAATTAAATCCGGCGCAAACAGCGAGCAAACCTCCGATGCGTTCCTGCTATCGAAGTCTCGCGTCCACTTCTCCAGCTCGGCGCGAATCTGATTGCTCGCGGCGGTCGTGGAATCCGCTTTCGCTGCTGGCACGTACGATGCGGACAACAGAATCGCGAGAACACCTGCTGTGAATGCTCCAATCCGAGCGCGCTTCATTCTCATAACCCCGGCTTCTCCTTCTCTCGAGCGCCAGACCCCTTGCAATCGCAGTGTCTAGCCGGGCCCATGGTTTTGCGCCGCTCGCCATCCTACACGCAAATTCGCGTATTTTTGCGCAAATTCGCGCCCTGCCATCACCCCATCTTGATGACTTGTCACCATCGCGTTAACTGGTTTAGCAGTAATCTCGTAAATCGCGGAGAGCCCTGCCCCGTCAGCGGCTTTCCACAAGGGGAGTCAGCGATGAGCAGCATAGCGCGTATGGCTGTATTCGTTGTCTTGGGTTCGGCATTCACGGCCTTGGCGCTGGTCGTAGCCGGCTATCTGTCCACCACGTTCGGTTAATCCGAAGCGCCGCCCGCCGCATCCGACCTGACGGGCCCTTCCGGCAATTCCTTTTTCAGCGGCTCATCAAAGCCGCACGCAGTAGTCTTGCGCCCTGACGATCTCGCGCGCGCGTCCTTCACTGCGCTCAGCGATGACACAAAACAAGTTCTAACAGG
>CALAOW010000042.1 GCA_937889395.1 uncultured Pseudomonadota bacterium
ATTCCTCGTTCTCGCAACAAACTGTTCTTTGCGTAACGGGACGCGCGCCGCATCTGCTCGCGCGCCCCTTAGAACATCCGTTTTCCTCTGTCATCCTGAAAGCGGAGCCATCAAATTGGCAAACGCTCTCAAACATCGCAATCAACTGGCGGTTATCGCGTCGCGGCCTGCGGCGCGACAAACATCGTTCAGCGATCGGATCGCCGCCATCGCCGAGCTGGGCGCCGGGACGGTCGCGGCTGAGCGATGCGCGATCGCCTTTCTCGCCAGTGGTGCGGGCGCCGACGAAGTAGTGTGCGCGCCGCACGGAGATTCGCGATGGGACGCGGTGGTGAATGCGGTCCTGGTTGCGCTCGACAATCGGCTCGGTGACGCGGTCGCGGGATCCGGGTTGAAGCGGGCGCGTCGTACGCCGGGTCCGATTGAGTCGATTGAAAGGGTTGCGCTGAACGCGCGGGAAATCGACGCAATCGCGCGGGTCGAAAAAATAGACGGGCGCCAGATAGCCGCGTCGGCGTTCACTGACGGCGTGAGCGCGGTGCGAATCGCGATGGTGGCGCGGGCAGATCGCGCCCGCGGCGAACTTGAAGCATCGCTTGAACTTATGGCGCGCGCCGTCTTCGGCGAAATGGATCTCGCCGCGGCGCGCGCGTCGCATGAATTCTGGCGGACCCACGGCGCCGAAAGCGGCCGTCAGGCCGCTGACGCAAAGCGGGAGCTGGTGCAAGAGCTGGCCGCCACCAATCGCCTGGACGAGGCAGTTGCGGCGGCGCGGGGTGCGCCGCCGAACCAACGATTCAGCCGCTTCGGCGAGCTCGTCGCGAGCGGGGCCGGCTTCGACCAATGGGTGGTTGCGGTCGCGGACGGTGGCGAGTTGACAGTGGCCGCATCGTCGTCCGGGCACAAGGAATTCAATTTGGGCGAGGCGGGCAGCGCGCTCGGGGAAAGTTTCCGGCGCCGTATCGTGATTGCGCGCTGGCGCGATCGCGACGCGGCTATCATCGATCGCGCCAAACAATTTGCCGAAGACAGAATTTTCGGTGGTTCGTATGTGTGTATCCCGTTCGAGGCCGGCGCGATCGCGCTGGCCTCGCGCGACGGGCGCGCGTCCGCGGCGACGGCGGCGGCGATTGTCGAGCGGCTGGCTCCATTTGCAGCGAGCTGGGTGATGGAGCGGGAGGCATCGCGGCGCAGCCTCCTGGCGCGTCAGCTTGCGCTCAGAGTGTTTGCTGCGATCGACGAGGAGCGCGCCAGAATCGCGCGCGACCTGCACGACGATCAGGCGCAGTTGATTGCGGCGGCGAAAATCGCGCTCGATGGCAAGCGCGAGGCGGCGCGCGCGATCTTCAAGCAGATCGAGGAGGAGTTGCGCCGCAAGACGCGCGAACTTCGTCCTGTCACGATCGGAGACGCTTCGCTCGACGAGGCAATCGAGCGCGAGTTCGCGCGGCTGCATCGCGCGGGCATAACGGCGAAGTTAGTTCACCTGGTTCGCGATGGCGCGGCGAAGAAAATCTCGCGCCCGGTGCAGCAGCTATGCTTCCAGGTTGTTCGCGAGACGCTGTCCAACGTGATTCGGCACGCGCGCGCGAAGTCGGTCCAAATCACGATCGACAGCACCGATACGGCCGCGCGCGTCTCGGTTACTGACGACGGCTGCGGCATCGGCGCCGGCATCAAGGGCGAGGGGACAGGCCTGGCGGGTGTGCGGGAGCGGCTGGAGTTGATGGGCGGGAGCTTGACGGTGGAATCGCGGGCGGGCCGCACGACAGTCGTCGCCGAAATCCCGGAGTCCGCGTGATGGAAGATCACCGGCGGATTCGCGTGCTGCTCGCCGATGACCATCGGATCTTTCGCGAGGCGCTGCGGATGGTGCTCGCGGCCGAGTGCGACGTGGTCGCGGAGGCATCCGATGGCGAACAGGCCGTCGCGATTGCCGCGCAACTGAAGCCGGATGTGGTGGTGATGGACATCGGGATGCCGGGAATCGGCGGACTTGCCGCGGCGCGTCGAATCGCCAGGGAAGTGCCGGCGTGCAAAGTGCTGGTGCTCAGCCAATACGAAGACGAGGAATACGTGCTGGAGGCGTTTGGCGATGCGGGCTGCGCGGGCTACGTGGTCAAGACCGACGCGGCGGCCGAATTGCTGAGCGCAGTGCGGGCAGTTCACTTGGGGCGGCGCTACCTGAGCCCCACGATCGCGCCGATCGTGCTCGCGCGGCTGCGGATTGGCGCGTCTGCGAACGCGTCGCGCGCGGCGATTCCGACCCCACGGGAGCGCGAAGTGCTCAAGCTGATAGGCGAGGGCGCGACTACCAAGGAGGTCGCGCAACGACTCGGCATCAGCGTCAAAACCGCGCAAGCGCATCGCGACAACCTCAAGCAGAAGCTCGAGCTGCGCTCGACGGCGGCAATAGTGCGATACGCGATCAAGCACAAACTGATTCGCATCGATTGAGCACGACGCGCCGACCGAGTAACAATCCGCAGCCGGAGCAACTTAACGATGGCAGAAATGGAAGAAATGGGACTCTTCGAGGCAATTTACTCGGCGCGATCGCTCAGGCGATTCAAGCCCGATCCGGTTCCCGACGATGTAATCACCAAGGTGCTTGACGCGGCGATTCGCGCGCCGTCAGGCAGCAACCAACAGAGTTGGGAGTTCATCGTCATCAAGGATGCGGCGCAGCGCAAAAAGATCGGCGACGTGTATCGCAAGGGCGGCGGAATTTTGATGGCGCTCTACGCCAATCGCGTCAAGCCCGCGCACATGAGCGAGGACGCCTACCGGAGACTGAGGGCGTCGGCGACCTACCTTGTCGATCACATGGCCGACGCCCCGGTGCTGTTGATCGCGTGCCTGAAACAGACCGCGCCGGCGGGAGCGCCGCCCAAGCTTGCGCCCGAGGTGGCTGCGGCGATGAAGAGCATGGCGCGGATCTCAGGCTCGAGCATCTATCCCGCCGTGCAGAACATTATTCTCGCCTGCCGCGGACTAGGTCTCGGCACGGTGCTCACGACGATTCACGCCTATTTCGAAGACGAGGTGAAGGCGATATTGGGGCTGCCGCCCGAAGTGCAGACGTACGCGCTGATGCCGATCGGATATCCGCAGGGAAAGTTCGGACCGATCAAGCGCCGGCCCGTTAGCGAGGTCGCGTACCTGGACAAATACGGCAACCATTGGAAGAGCTGAGCGCGGCGCAAATTATCGGCGCGGTTCATTCCGTAGATCTTCGGTGACTTTGCCGGCGAGGTGCCGGACCTGGTCGTGTTGCGAGAGCAATGAGGCGAGCACCGCGGGGTCGGGCTTGCCGCCGAGGCGGTACGCGTCGGCGGCGTGCGCAAATCGTTCGTAGGCGTTCAGCAGCTTCACGAAATCGCGATGCGAGCGCAGCGACGACTCGCGGGGCGTCGATGATGAGAACGCGTTGGCCTTGTTGAAGGCGTAATAGAACTCGCCCATCTCCTCGGACGACAGTTGGCGATCGTCGAGCTTGAACCAGGTGCGGCAGTAGTCCGCCAGCTTGTCGGACAGATCGGAAAGCAGCGACACGTTCGCCGTCATCGTGCGATGGTAGTCGGACGAATAGCATGCGGTGGCCGCAGCGATGGCAATCGCGAGAAAAAAGACGGGCCGGCGAAGAACGGCCCGCGGCAATGATGTCAACAAAACACGACCACGCCGTTTCAGCCGAGATACTCTTTGAAGAACGCGATGGTCCTGGCCCACGCCTCTTTGGAATGCACGGGATGGAACGACGGACGATCGTCGCACATGAAGCCGTGATCGGCGTCGGGGAAAAAGACCACCTCGGCCGGCTTGCCGGCCTTCTTGAGCGCGTCGCGAAATTCGTCAACTTCGGTGATCGGAATGAACTTGTCCTTGCCGCCGAAGAAGGCCAGCACCGGGGCGTTGAGACCGTCGACGTATTCGATGGGCGGTTTCACGCCCGGCTGCCGCGGCTTCACCATCCCGCCACCGTAATACGGCGCGGTGGCTCTGACCGCGGGGTTGCGGCACGCGGTCATGAAAGCGACGCGTCCGCCCATGCAGAATCCGACGGTACCGACCGCGGGCTTGACTTCCTTCAACGCCTTGAGGTGATCGATCGCGGCGCCCATGTCTGCGACGATTTGATCATCGTTGACCGAGCCCATCAGGCGAAAGGCGCCGGGCAAATCGTTGTAGGCGACGACGTTGTTGGGTTGGCGAAAGTAAAGATTTGGAGCGATCGCGATGAAGCCTTCGGCCGCGAATTGATTCGTGATGCGTCTGATTTGATCGTTGAGGCCGAACGCTTCCATCACGACGACCAGCGCGGGATACGGACCTCCGGACGCGGGACGCGCCAGATGCGCCGGCATCTTCTCGGCGCCGGTACGAATCGATACTTCATTCGAGACGACTTCCATGATTGAAACCTCCCTAAAAAGATTCCCATCCGCTGGCAAGCGGGTCGCGATCGCGAATCGCGTTTGACGCTATCGCCGACCCGGCGATCTTTCTCGCATACATCGAGGCCCGGCTCAAGTGAAAAAGTTCGACGAGGCGGCCGCATAAGAAAGTTTCACTTTTTCACTTTTTGACCTTTCAACCCCGCCCGCGCCGTCTCGCGCCGACCCGCCGCGCGCCGCTAGTATTGCTCCGCCGGTCGATCAATCCGCGTGCCCGGCCTGATATTGCGATGATCCCGCTTCGCGACAACGCCGCGCCGCGCCGCCTGACTCCAATCAACGCCGCGCTGATCGCCGCGAACATCGCAGTGTTCGTCTACGAACTGTCACTCGGCGCGCGCGTAACAGCCTTCGTGGGCAGATTCGCGATGGTCCCGGCGGCGGTCACGCGTGCGCTCTCGACAAATGCGCTCGCATTGCACGAGCTGGCCGCGCATCGCAGCCTCGGCGCGCCCGTGCCGTTGATGACGACAGTCACGTCGATGTTTATCCACGGTGGTTTCTGGCACGTCGCGGGCAACATGCTGTATCTGTTCATCTTCGGCGCCGCCGTCGAGTATCGGATGGGCGCGGCGCGGTACCTAATCTTTTATCTCGCTGCGGGAATCGCCGCGGCGCTGGCGACGGTGTGGATCGCGCCCGAGTCGAGCGTGCCTGTGATCGGCGCGAGCGGCGCGATTGCCGGAGTGCTCGGCGCGTACTTCATTTTCTACCCGCGCGGGCGCATCCTGACGATTATTCCGATTTTCATTTTCGTCCAGTTCGTCGAAATTCCGGCGGTCATTTACCTGTTGGTCTGGTTCGCGGTGCAGCTCTACGCGGGACTCGAAGAAGGCGGGCGCGCGGCGACGATGGCGGGTGGAGTGGCGTGGTGGGCGCACGTGGGAGGCTTCATGTTCGGAGTAGCGCTTGGCCCGATGCTCGCGGTGAATCGTCCGCGCCGGCGACGATCGGGTTAGCCGATTGTGCATTAACTGTGGACGGTGTGGTGACAACCGTTGGCTTGTGGATCGAGTAATAGTTGTAAGCGGTCACTGCATGGGAAATAATTTGCGCTCCTGAAATTCAGAGCGCGCGGTCGGGAGGTGGTGGTCAGGTGGCGGTTTCGTCGGACGATATTCTAAAGCGCGTTCCTCCGCAGAATCTCGAAGCAGAACAATCGGTGCTGGGCGCGATTCTGCTCGACAACGACGCGATTAACCACGCGCTCGAAATCCTTGCGGCTGAAGAATTCTACCGCGAGTCGCATCGCGAGATCTTCCGCTCGATGGCGGAGCTCACCGACCACAGCCAGCCGGTCGATGCGATCACGCTGACTGACGCGCTGCGCACCAGGGGCGCGCTCGAACAGATCGGCGGCCCGGCCTACATCGCGGAGTTGGCTTCGATCGTGCCGACCGCGGCGAATGTCGCGCACTACGCGCGCATCGTGCACGAGAAGGCCGTGCTGCGCAGCCTCGCCTCGATCGCGACTGACATCGCAAGTTCTTCCTACGAGGCGCCGTCCGACGTGGACGGTTTCGTGGACGAAGCCGAGCATCGCATCTTCGAGATTTCCGAGCGGCGGATTAAGCCGTCGTTCCACACGATGCCCGAGCTGACGCGCGAGTCGCTGAAGATCCTCGAGCGGCTGTACGAAAACCGCGAGATGATCACCGGCGTGCCGAGCGGGTTCGTCGATCTCGATCGCATCACGGCGGGCTTCCAGCCGTCGGACCTGATTATCATTGCGGCCCGTCCGAGCATGGGCAAAACGGCGCTGGCGCTGAACATAGCGGCCTACGCGGCGATGGACGCGGACCCGCCGATGGGGGTCGCGTTTTTTTCGCTCGAAATGTCGAAGGAGCAGCTCGTGCTGCGCATGTTGTGCTCGGAGGCGCGGGTGGACAGCGCGCGCGCGCGGCAGGGATTTCTCGGAGAGCGCGACTTTCCCAAGCTCGCGCAGGCGGCGGCGCGGCTGTCGGAGTCGAACATCTATATTGATGACTCGTCGGACACGACGTCGATCACGCTCAAGGCGAAATGCCGGCGTCTCAAGCGCGAGCGCGCCAAGAACCTGGGCCTGATAATCGTCGATTATCTACAGCTGATGAGATCCGCGCGGCCCGGCGAGTCGCGCGAAAAAGAAATCGCGGAAATCTCGCGCTCGCTCAAAGCGCTGGCGAAAGAACTCAAGGTTCCGGTGATCGCGCTCTCGCAGCTCAACCGGCAGGTCGAGTCGCGCGAGAATCGCCGTCCGATGCTGGCGGATCTGCGCGAGTCGGGCGCGCTCGAACAGGATGCCGACGTGATCGCGTTCATCTACCGCGAGGAAATGTACAAGGGCAAGGAGAGCAAGGAGCCGGGCGTGGCCGAGGTGATCGTTGCCAAGCAGCGCAACGGCCCCACCGACACGGCGAAGCTCACCTA